>JAFSWA010000084.1 GCA_017444705.1 bacterium | reverse complement strand
TTTCTATTAGCATAGTATTAATCGCTTTTTCATACATTGTCATAGCTTTTTTGAGCTTTGTACGGTTTTGAGATTCAATTTGTCTGCCTACAAGTGAGGGAATAGTAATCGCCGCAACTATGCCGAGAATGCTCAACGTAATTAGAGTTTCTGCTAATGTAAATGCACAAAACTTTTTCATAAATAACTACCTCATAAAATATACATATTTATTATATCATATTATACCTGTTTTTTCAAGTGCAAAAGCAGAGCGGATAAAATATGCGGATAATTTAAAGAACAATTATTTTGATTAAAAATTCTCTTTAATAAATTACTTTTTTGTGTTATTTATATGAAGTGATTATAACAAATTAAACTTTTTATGTCACTCTGAACTTGTTTCAGAGTCGCATTAATAAAGAGATGCTGTGGAAAACCAAACATTTTTCACGAAATCAAAAGATTTCGGAAAAAGCAGCCAAATAAATTCAGCATGACAATACAAATTACACCAAAAAGGATTAATTATGAGCGAGAAAAATTTTTATTTAACAACGGCAATTGATTATGTAAACGGTGCACCGCACATCGGACACGCTTACGAAAAAATAATGACTGATATTATTGCAAAACATTACAGTCAAAGGCAGGATAATGTTTATTTCCTTTCAGGTACAGACGAACACGGTATAAAAATCCAAAAAACCGCTGCTGCAAACGGACTTACACCGCAGGAACTCTGTGACAAAAATGCAAAATCCTTTACCGATACTTGGGAACTTTTAGGCATTGATTATAATAAATTTATTCGCACAAGTTCAAGCGAACATAAAAAAATCGTTCAGAAAATCTTTAAAAAACTTGTTGAAAAAGGTGATATTTATAAACATTCTTACACGGGACTTTATTGTTCGGGCTGCGAATGTTTCCTAACCTCAAAAGACCTTGATGAAAACGGCTGCTGTCTTATTCACGGTAAAAAACCCGATGAAGTCAAAGAGGAAAATTACTTCTTTAAACTCACAAAGTATAAAGACGCAATAGCAAAACATATAAAGGAAAATTCCGATTTTATCTTGCCGCAGTTCAGGGCAAATGAGGTTTTGAACCAGTTGGAAAACATAGAAGATATTTCCGTTTCAAGGGCAAAATCTTCCGTACAATGGGGTATTGATGTTTTGGATGACCCCGAACAGATTATATATGTATGGATAGATGCACTTTCAAATTATATTACGGCTATTGGATATGATACGGAAAATCCCGCTTGTGATTTTTATAAAAATTGGGAGGCTGATGTTCAGGTTATAGGTAAAGATATTTTGAAATTCCATGCAATTTATTGGCCGGCAATTCTTATGGCACTTGATTTACCATTACCGAAACATCTTTTGGCACACGGATGGATTACAATTGACCAGTCAAAAATGAGCAAATCAACGGGAAATGTTATTGCACCGAAAGAGGTTTTAAAAGATTATAATCTTGAAACCCCTGATGCTTTCAGATATTTCTTATCAACATCCGCACCTTACGGCAAAGACGGAAACTATTCCGATGTTGAATTTAAAGAAAAAGTCAATGCAGATTTAGCTAATAATATAGGAAACCTTTTAAACCGCACGCTCAATATGCTTGTTAAATATTTTGACGGAGAAATTAAATCTGAATTTAAAGCGTACGGGGATGATGAGATTTCTAAAAAGGCAAAAAATATCGAGAATGACGCACATTTTATGATTGACGCATTAAAAGATAAATTTGATATGTTCCAAATTACGGAAGCTGCCGCAGAAATCGTTAAGTTTGCCGATATTGTGAATAAATTTGTAAACGATACGGCACCGTGGACATTAGCAAAAGAAGAAAAAACGGACGAATGTGCAAAAGTTCTTTATACGGTTTTGGAAGCTATGCACTATATAGCTGTTGCAATTTACCCTTATTGCCCTAATATTGAAAAGGATATTAATGAACAATTAAGTCTTAACGACTCATCTTACAAATTTTCTGATTTAAAATGGGGCGATTTACCCGAGGGTGTTATTACAGAAAAATCAAAGATAAAGCCTGTATTTTTAAGACTTGATTCAGAATTGGCAACAGGGAAAAAGAAAGGCTAAACAGTTGATTGATATTGAAATTAAACAGCAATATAATCAATTAAAAACTGAGGTTGATAAACTTTATCAACATATTGAACCTGTAAAAATAAACTCAGAAATTAAAGAATCAGAAGAAAAACTTCAAAAGAAAGAAGTTTGGGAAAATCAAGAGCTATCTCAAAAAATATCACAAGAACTAAAAGAAAAGAAAGATATAATTGAACTTTTTGAAAATTGGCACCAAAATCTTGCAGATGTTGAAGCGGTTTTTGAACTTTATGATGAATCAAAAGACGAAGAACTCTTTAATGAGGCACAAGATATTTTAAAAAATTTGACAGATGAAGTTGCTGCGTGGAAGTTAGAAAAAACATTGAGCGGAGAGTATGACAAAAATTACGCAATTATAACCGTAAATGCAGGTGCCGGCGGTACTGATGCACAAGATTGGGCTTCAATGATTTTGAGAATGTATCTTCGCTATGCTGAAAAAAGGGGATGGAATACCGATTTACTTGAAAAATCGGACGGTGAAGAAGCCGGAATAAAATCCGCTACAATAAAAGTCGAAGGAAAATATGCATACGGATATTTGAAAGCGGAAAAAGGGGTTCACAGATTGGTCAGAATTTCACCTTTTAACGCAAACGGTAAGAGGCAAACAAGTTTTGCGTCATTGGAAGTCAGCCCTGTCATTGAAGATTTTTCAAAGAAAATAGATATTCCGCAAGAAGATATAGTTGTTGATACAATGCGTTCGGGCGGTGCCGGCGGGCAAAATGTTAATAAGGTTGAAACGGCTGTAAGGATTTTACATAAACCGACCGGAATTGTTGTTCGTTGCCAGCAGCAGCGTTCTCAACTGCAAAACAAAGAAACGGCTATGCAGATTTTGGCATCAAAACTTTTGGCAATTATGCAGGCGGAGCATGAAAAAAAATTAGCAGAGCTGAAAGGTAAAAGTATGGATATAAATTTCGGCTCGCAAATTCGCTCTTATGTTTTTCATCCTTATAAAATGGTTAAAGACCACCGAACGAATTATGAAGTTTCAAATGTAGAAGCCGTAATGGACGGCGAACTCGACGGTTTTATTCAGGCTTATCTGAAAGAGTTTATATAAGCAACTTGTTGCACTCACATTCTATATTTTTATATTCTTAAAAAATTCTTCCATCCTAAGATTATATAAAAAATGTTACTTCTCTGATATAGTTTGAACTAAGAGATATTGTTGAAATATCTCAAAATTTTTGTTAAAATCAGGTATAATTAGTATTTGCGGAAATAAAATGTTAGAAAAAACAGAGAATTTTAAAAATATTTTAAGCAGCAATCTAAGAACTATCTTATTTTCGTTGGTATTTTCTCTGCTTTTTTTATCATTTGTAATTATAGGCGATAAAATTTCCCTGAGAGAAGTTTTTTATTTAAAAATTCAGCCTTTATCATATTTTATACTGTTTATTATTATGGAAACGGGTTGTTTCTTAATCTTTAAGTATTTGGATAAAATAGAAGAATTGATAGCAAAAATAAGAATATTACCATTTTTTGAAGATTTGTTTTTAGAAAACAATAAAAAATGTTTTTGGGCTTGCTTTATATTCTTGACAATATGTCATCTGCCCGCATTTATAGCATATTTCCCCGGATTATATACCTATGATACGTGGTGGCAGCTCCATTTTTTTGTTAATCACGATTATGTGGAAATGCACCCTGTTTTTCATAATTTACTTGTATATTGGGCATTTTTAATACAAAAAATTTCAAACAGTACATGGTTAGGAGTGTTTTTATATACGCTTCTTCAATGGATTACTATGACAGGGATTTTTTCGTATTGTGTAAATATGCTTTCAAAATTCAAAGTTGCATATGTAATAAGACTAATAGCCTTGCTTTTCTTTGCTTTATATCCCACAAATCAGGTTTTTCCTTTAATTGCAACAAAAGACACGCTGTTTACAGGTTTTGTTTTATTGATGGTTATAGAGATTACGGACTTAATAAAAAATAAAGAAGAATTTTTATCTAATCGATTTAAAAAGATTTTTTTGGTATTGATAATAATATTTATACTTATTTTGAGGATGAACGGAATTATAGCATATATTATTCTGCTGCCGTTTTTATTATATTTTTTAAAAAATGAAATTAAACGAATATGGCATTTATTTTTAATCCCTTTAATATTTTTCTTGGGTTTTACATGGTTTAAAGGAGTTGTTGGAATATATCCTCCGACCTTGGCGGCTTCTCTCGGGATACCGCTTCAACAAATGGCAAGGGTCAGGGTAAAAAATGATGCCGTTCTTTCATTAGAGGACAAAATGACTTACGAACGTATTATTACTCCCGGAAAAGAAAAGGTTTATTATCCGTTTAGTGCAGACTCCTTAAAATTTGACGGACCTTTCTTGAATAGTAATTTTATCGATTTTTCACTAAAAAGTAATCCTTCAAGATTCATAAATTTATACACAAAATGGATGACAGAATATCCGAAAGATTATATAGATGCGTTTTTGTTAAATAACTACAAATATTGGTACATTAAAGCTCCTTACAGAGAATATAAAAAATATCCCCATTATTATTTGCAAACCAAAAACCTTTGGCATAATTTTTATGGAGTCAGGCTGAAAGAAGAAAATTTCTTGCCGAAAGTGAAAGAATTTTATAATAATATATTCCTAAAAAATGCTTTTTATTCGAACCCGATAACTTTGGCTCTTTTTTCTTTCTCGTATAATACTTGGTTTTTAATCTTATGTTTTTGGATATTATTTTATAAAAAAAGATATGACTGTATAATTGCACTTGCAATTCTTCCCGCAATATATATAACCGTACTGTTTGGTTCGACCGCATTAATCAGATACATTTATCAGAATTTTTTGATAATTCCTGTAATCTTAGCATTTTGTTTCGGAAAATTCGCTAACTCTACCTGTAAATAGGTCGGCTTTATCAAGCCAATATTTTATTAAAAGCATAAAAATTTATATATGATTATAAATAAAGTTATTTCACAAAACATAAATATATGATATAATTGAAGCAAGTTAAGGAGAAATTTATGAAATTAGCGGTTTTGGGAGCAGGTTGTTGGGGGTTGACTCTGACAAAGCTTATGACAGATAATTTTGACGAGGTTTGTTTGTGGAGCAGAACTCAGGATATGCCTGAGGGTCTTGTCGAAACAAAATGTGCGATAAAACCCGTAAAAGTACAGCTTCAAGATAAAGTTGAAATAACGGATAACTTGGAACACGCAGTTAATAATGCACAAATAATTCTTCTTGTTGTTGCAACAGGAGGGATAAGACCGGTGTGTTCACAACTTGCCCAAATCGGACTAAATGAAAATCAGGTAATTGTAAATGCTTCAAAAGGGATAGAATTACCCTCTTTAATGAGAATGTCCGAGGTTATAAAAGAAGAACTGCCGAATAATAAAATTGCCGTTTTATCAGGTCCGACACTTGCATTGGAAGTACTTGACGGAAAACCGACGGCAGCATCCGTTGCATGCGAGGATTTGGAAACCGCAAAAACATTACAAAAACTTTTAAATGTTCCGTCAAAATTCAGATTATACGCTAATGATGATATTATCGGTGTTGAACTCGGGGGGAGTCTTAAAAATGTAATCGCAATTGCGTCAGGCTTTGCAGACGCTATGAATTTGGGGGAAAATTCAAGAGGTGCCTTGTTAACAAGAGGCATGGCGGAAATTGCAAGAATTAGTTTAGCTTTGGGTGCAAAACCCTCTACCCTGTATGGTTTATCTGGCATGGGGGATTTGATTGCAACATGTTCAAGCCCACTCTCAAGAAATTTTACGGTTGGCTCAATGCTCGGTAAAGGCAAAAAAATTGACGATATTCTGAAAGAACTCGGTTCCGTTGCAGAGGGAGTTAAAACTTCAAAGGCAATTTGCGAATTGGCAAAAAAACTTAATATTGAAGTCCCTGTTTCAAACGCAATATATCAGGCGGTTTATACGGATATTTCACCGAATGAAATTTTAGAAAGCCTTATGAACAGAGATTTGAAAACGGAAGATGATTACAGAAAAAAAGAAATTGTTTGAAAATCTAATCACATTAGGTAAAGTTTTGTAACAATTTGGTTAAAAATTTTAATATTTAAGCACAAACTTCAATAAATAATACTTTATAAATATAAGTAGGTAGTATTATGTCAGAAGTTAAATTTAAAAATAATATATCCAATTCAAAAGTACAACCCTTGCAAAAGGTTTGTTCATCGCCGTATGTAATCAATCAGTCCAATCCGATAACTAATTATAACGGATATATACCGACATACCAACAACCTTATTATACGAAGAATTACGGTTATCAAATGCCGCAAGTATATTCACAGTATCCGTCATCTGTTCAACAGACAAAACAAATTACCCCGGGTGCAACTATTGATGCGGGCGGAACAAAATGCGAAATTCCTCCGGGAACATCAGGTTTGAATATTATTATTAATAATCCTACGGTTGCAACTCCCGGGTCATCGCCAATGATTAATACTAATACAAATTGTATGGGCGGTACCGGTTGTAACGGTTGCGGAGGAGGAGTTCAGGCAACTGATATTAAACCTAAAAAGAAAAAAAATATAGTTGCTTTGACGGATGACTACATAAAAAATTTGGAAAATTATCTGAGAAGTCCGAATAAAGACCTTAAATTGTTCGGAATATCAGAGGTTGCAAAACGCTTTGAAGAAGATAAATCAAGAAAATCAAATCCGTCTTTGAATGCTCTTTTGAATTTGGCGTTACAGGCAAAAGAGCCGAATGTAAGACTTGTTGCACTTGCACTTTTGAATCAGGGAATTGCAGGCGGAAATGATGTAACTGTTCAGTTGTTGACTAATTTGCAGCAAAGTAATATTCACAAAGGTGCGGAAGCAGATGATGCAAAAAAAGCACTGTTGAAGATGAGCGAAACCGTTGTGGAAGTACCTGATAATTCTCCTGACAAGCCGAAGAAATCAAAGGGGGATGAATAATGAGTTTAGGTTCTCTTTTAACAAAAGCAACGGGTGCTTGTGCATTATATATGTCATTGATTGACTCAAACAGATTTGGGATTGCGTTTAAAAATAAAAATCCTCAGGCAAAAATTGCGGAAAATTTTCCTGATATTTATATTCAGTCAAAAATGATGGATATAAATCAGTCATATCTTCCTACAATAGTTTCAAATACAAAACGCAGTTATTTGAATTTTCGTTTGCAGGATTCAATTATGCCATGTATTCATGGGATAACAGGTTATTTCAGCGGCATATATACGGGTCTTGTTCATAATGCGGTACCGATAGCCTTGGGTATCGGAGCTTTGGCTTTTAAAAGAGCAGGAAAATATTGTGCCATCGGGCTTGGACTCATTGCCGCAAAAACCTTGTTTTATAATGTTTTAGGCATAGGTCAATACAAAAAAATGTAAGATTAAAACCTTATATTATCGGGTACAATTGTTTGAAGATAAGCTTTAATTCCTTTTGTTAAAATCATTTCCGGCTCATCAAAGCAAAATTCGTCAAGCATGTTTATTCCCGGTTCAAGTTTTCCCGATTCAATAAGAATTAACCCCCCGATAATTTTTGACTGCGGTTTTGTATCAGAAATAGCCTTTTGCAATTCTGATGGCATTTTTTTTTGTTTTTTATATGATGTTACAAGATTTTGATAAAATTCAAAATTTGCGGAATTGTATTTCAATGCGTCTTTAAAGGCTTTTTCCGCCAAATTAGGATAACCTATATCCAAATAAGCTTTACCCAAATTGTTATAATAAGTTGAACTTGCCTGAGTATCAGGATTTATTAAAATTGCTATTTCAAATTCTTTTATTGCACTGTAATAATCTTTTTGATTTAAGTAATTAACTCCGTAATTATTATGTAATACAGCATTTTTTGATGCATCAATTTCAAAAGCATTTTTAGGTGCGGCAATTGCGGCACCCACGCAAAGAAAAATTAATGCTGTCAAATACACACATTTTTTCATAATAATTCTATTTTTTGATTTTCCTCGGTCATAATCAGACTTTCAGTTTTATTTATAATGGAGTTTTTTATTTCGTCAATTTTTTCATCGTTATAATTTGTGTCGTAGTGGAAGAAAGCAAGCATTTTTGCGTGAGAATTTTCTTTTTCTTTTATAGCCATTTCAAAACTTGAATGACCGAAACCTTGTTTTACATTGGCTATTGAATTATAATCACACTCTGTATATTGAGAGTCATGGATTAATAAATCACAATCTCTTGCAAAAGAAGATAACAATTTATCTCCGCCTACATAACTTTCTCTGTCAGTAGCATAAACAAGAGTTTTCCCTCCATAACTTATTTTATATGCGTTAACTCCGTTTTTTTGATGCATTTTTGAATACATTGAAGTTATTACCACATCGTTTTCTTCCGCCTTTTTTGCCCCATCAAGATTTGTTATGACAGGTCTTGTATCTTCATCTCTTAGAATAATTGCAAAGTTATCGTTTGAAACATTTATTGAATTAAAAGTTATATTTGATTTTAATTCGTCAATATTAAGAGGGAAAGATTGATTAAACAGAAAATCAGAAAGGATTTGTTTTAAATTTTCATTACTTTCCGCTTTACAAAAAATATCTATATTTGCTTCAGGATTATGGAGATAATTAAAAAACGGTAATCCCGAAATATGGTCAAAATGAAGATGTGAAAGAAGAATTATAGTATTAAAACGAGATTTATCCTGAGTTAAAATACGTTCTTCTCTTATTTGATTCCCCGCATTAACAATACCGCTTCCCGCATCTAAAATAATGCGTTTGTTATTAACATTAACATAGACACAAGCCGTATTTCCGCCGTACTTCATAAAATCTTTGTGTGCAACAGGATGAGAACCTCTCACACCTTTAAAATATACAACAAATTTATTCTTGTACATTTTTTTTCTCCTTTGATTGTTGTTTGTATATTGTAATTGAATTAATTCTGTCTGATTCGGTACCATATGCCAAGCCGTCTGATATTGTTAACAGTTTTGAAGTCTTTTGAACTTCTTTTAAATTAGTTTCTCTGAATTCAAAATCGAAAACGACCTTGTCTTTATAATCATGCACCGTTACTATTCTGAAAGCATTCGGGTACATAATCATTGACGGAGTACTTACATGTAAAATATTGTTATTTTGCATTAACCTTGTAACGTGATAATGACCTGAAAATATTGCTATCGGCATAGAATATTTACTAAGTATTTTATCAACCTCTTCTTTATTGGTTATTCTGTGACTATGACTTGAAAAGGGTTCTTGAATCGGAAAATGTAAAAATATCAAAACTACCTTGTCCTGACTTTCTTGTAATTCTTTATCAAACCATTTCAACTGTTTTTCGTCAATATAACCTTTTGTAGTAATTGAAGAATCTGATGCACCGTCTAAAATAATTATTTTAAAATCTTTTTTGAGTATAGTTGAATAGTAAGGTTTATCAAATGTTTTATATGGATTTGTTTTTGATAAAACTTTCATAAACTTTTCTTTTGAATAATCAACCGAAACGTCATGATTTCCTATTGCGTAATAATATGGTTTATTGAGTGTTGCAAGATTTTCCCCCAATTCTTTCAGTAAATCCGTATTTGGAAAATCAATTCCGTCACCTGTAATAACAACAAAATCGAGATTTGGTGTCTCATTAACCTGTTTTATTGCATCTTTTTCAAGTTCTATTGAATTGGGGTGCATTCTGTTTCCGCTTATGGCGGTCTTGTGTGATGTATGTAAATCCGAAAGATGTGCAAATTTTAAAGTTTTCCCCATTGTATATTGCGGATATACAAACCACGCTATGCAAATCGCAATAAGCAATAAAAATATATTTTTAAAAAAATTTTTCATATACACCTCGTTTAACAAAATTTTACCCTAAATTTTGTATTTTGTATATCATTCAAATACTATATTTTAAAATATTAAAAAGAGTATTTTTAACAATTAGAACTTTTATTTTTTCTATGCTAAAATAAATATACAGGAATAAAAGATTTTAATGAGGGGAAAATGGAAACTTTACTTGAAAATGAGGGATTAATTGTAAAAATTATAGGTCCTGTTTTGGATATTGAATTTAGAGAAAATGAAATACCAAAAATATATGACTCTATTGAAATATACAACAATAATGTCAAAACTGTTGCGGAAGTTCAACAATTATTGGGGGATAACAAGGTCAGAGCAGTCGCAATGTCATCAACAGACGGGCTGAAAAGAGGAATGAAAGCAAAAAACACCTGTCAGCCGATATCAGTACCTGTCGGAGAGAAGATTTTAGGCAGAATATTGAATGTTCTCGGAGATGCGGTAGATAACGGCGAACCTGTCCAGTCAGAAAAAAGACTGCCTATTCACAGACCGGCTCCGGCTCTTGTTGACCAAAATACAGATATTGAAATTCTTGAAACGGGTATTAAAGCCATTGACCTTTTACAACCATATCAAAAAGGCGGGAAAATCGGACTTTTTGGCGGTGCAGGTGTCGGGAAAACAGTTCTTATAATGGAATTGATTCACAATATTGCACAGGAACATCAAGGGGTTTCGGTTTTTGGCGGTGTCGGAGAAAGAACAAGAGAAGGCAATGACCTTTATAATGAAATGAAAGAATCCGGCGTTATTGATAAAGTAGCGTTGATATACGGTCAGATGAACGAACCTCCGGGAGCAAGAATGAGAGTCGGGCTTTCTGCATTAACTGCCGCAGAATATTTTAGAGATTTTTCAAAACAAGATGTATTG
>JAFSWA010000083.1 GCA_017444705.1 bacterium | reverse complement strand
TTTTGTAAAAATCGCTCCGTTGTTAATTGTTCGTAAAAACTCGTTAGTCATTTTCTTTTTCCTTTGCAATTTTTTTTATAAATTCAACCAGTTCCGGAAGTTTATATTTCTGTTTTGTAAAAATCGCTCCGTTGTTAATTGCCAGTTTATATAGTTCATCCAAGGTCATTTGTATTGTGTTCGGAGTGACATTGTTATATTCGGCAATTTCTTTTTTGGTTTCAAAACCGTTCAAAATTGCGTCAACAATTCTTTGTTCCGGCTCTGTTATTCCCTCAAAAAATCCGTTTTTGCCGCAATTTGGTTTTCCCAAAATTCTGACTAACGTAATAACCGAATACTTCATCATGCACTTATCCGACAAAATATCTTGAATATAACATCCGTCACACATACAACCACGGTCATAACACATTATCGCTGTTTCAGTCCAACGACTGTAATTTGAAGTATTTGTGATTCCTGCAAAATGTTTAAACATCATTATTCCATTCCTTTATATTCTTTCATCAGCCACGCTTTTATTCCTGCGTTACAATTACATTCACCGTTAAAGTGTTCGTAATTTTCACAAATATCTTTGCAGGTCGTTTTCCTTATAAATGCAATCATTTCATCAATTGTATTATTTTTGATTTTTTGATAGTTCGTAAACGGTTTGTCTTTTTCTTCTGCGGCTCTGCATTCAGGATAATCACTTATACAGGTTCTTCCGCTTATGCCGCAATCTCCGCAGCAAAAATATTTGCATTTACGAGGTGCGTATTTTAATTCAATTTCACCCAATTTTTTCTTCCTTAATATTTTTTCTCATTGTTTCAATTTCAGCGGACATTTCGTTTCCGTTTTTTACAATGTCTTGAATTAAGCTGCAATAAGCCTTTAATACCTTTGCGGAACAATTCATTTCTCTTAAAAGTTGCTCCTGCAAAGATTTGTTTTGCTGTAAAAGGTCTTTGTTCTGACCGATTAAAAGGTCGTAATCAAGTTTTTTAATTGTAATTGTTTCTTCCATTTGTTGTCCTCTCTGTTTGTTTGTGTCTTGTGTCTTGTAGCTTGTCTTGTAGCTTGTCTTGTAAATCTTTTCGCTCGAAGCCGTCATTCGCTTTGCTTTGCAGTCGCTCTTGAGCTTCTCGCTAACCCAGTTTCGCTTCGCTCACTCGTACAGATTTACGCAAAAAAGTGATTCGGGAACTTGTAAGACCGAATCTGTACACTAAAAATGTGATTTATTCGATTACTCATTACAATTTGGGAATTAAAGCAAGTTCTTTTATACGGAATATATCAGATAAAATCAGTATTTATGGTCTTTAAAAAGTCCTGATATTGCCGCCGTTATCAAAATTAAAAATAAAAATGTTACGCATAGAATTTTAAGCATTTTTCCCTCGCTAAAAATCAGCCAAAACAAGTAATTTACTATGTTCTTTCAGTTCTTCTTTTATTTCTTCCGCTTCGTCAATAATCGCCTGTTCCACGATAGTTTCAAATTCGGGGATTTGGATTTTCACCATAATCTCATTGCCGTTTGTGTTATAGAACAGTAATTCGACAGGAAATTTATAAAGCATTTCCCCTGCTTTTGCAAACGGCAAAAGAACTTCAAAAGATGACGGAAGTGTCGCATCTTCTTCTGTTCTGTCAGTCAGTTTATAAGTACATTTATAACCGCTTTCTGATTTATCATCAATAAAAATCGGGTTTGATGTCATTTCGCTTCTGCCTATAATTCTGATTTTTGAGAATTTTCTGTAAACCTCTTGAAATCCGACTATGCTCGGTTTCAATGCTCTCAATATATTAAGAAATTCTTCATGGTCATATACTCTGTTTTTGCTATTTCGGAGAATATCGAATTGTTCTGAAAGAAGTCTTGTATAATCAAATTTACCTTCATAAAATTTGTCATCAGCGACAAAATCACCGCCTTTCAAATTTAATCTGACAGTCGCAAAATCACCGTCAATATTGTTATTTCTTCTCAATTCTTCCTTAATCAGTGCAACAAAAGCCTTTTTTGAGTGTACTATTCTATCAATATTTTCGGCTTCTTTTAAAAGATAATTTTTTGAATTGTCGCTATAAACAGCTTCCAAATCTTTAAATGCACCATAATTACCGTATATTCTAACTGTTTGTTTTTCGGGTCTGTTTCTTAACAGAATGTCATTTACTAACTCTTTTAACATTTTTCTCTCCTTTTATTTATTGAGTGTACATTATCGAATAATTTCATTTGATTTGGGTCATCCAAATACAAACGACCTTTTTGGTCCGTGAACATTTTTGTTCCGGTTGCTTTGCCTTTTGGCTTTTTGCTCTTAATTTCTGCACAAATTTCCATTTCATTAGCCTGAATAACTTTAAATTTAATATTCAGAGTAATTTCGCCGTTTTTGCCGTATTTGCTTACAGCTTGCATGAGGTCTTTGATTTCGTCATTCATTGAATCAATGAGCATTCTTGTTCTGTCGTTACAATTCGATGCCCTGACTTCATGTAATAATTGGTCAAATAATATTTGCATATCATCTGCCTGTGTTTCCTGTTCAATTTCTTCAGGTGGTTTTTTTCTGACATCATTTCTGCTCCTTTCTTTCTGCTTTTGCTACTATCAACATTATTTTTGCGATAAATTTATCGCCGTTTAAAAAACCCGTTAGTAAAACTTCATCGCCTTTTTCGGCATTGTTTTCGCCCCAGTAAATTACGGTTCTCGGGGTTCCCGTTTCGCTTTGTGCCTGAAAAACGGTTTTAATCCTGCCTTCGCCATAGTCGATTCTTTCGACTTCGCTTATAATTTTTGTTGTTATCCTCATGTCATAATTTTTGACGTGAGGGTTTAATTTTTTATAATACCCCATTAAAAACTCCTTTTATTTTGACATTCGCATACCGAACTATGTCCGTCCGGAATTTCGCTCAATTGGTTTAAATATTTCCTGAACTTCGTCTGAAATTTCTTCAATAATAAATTTGTAGCCTTTGCCCATTGTTTTAAGCAGTCCGTCAGCCCTGAACCCGCAATACGGACAAAGCTTTTTATCGGTA
Organism: bacterium; assembly: GCA_017444705.1. Classification (GTDB taxonomy): domain Bacteria; phylum Cyanobacteriota; class Vampirovibrionia; order Gastranaerophilales; family Gastranaerophilaceae; genus RGIG3525. The sequence continues at coordinate 416 of JAFSWA010000083.1, read as the reverse complement.
ATAATCTTTTCGCAATAAGCACAAATATAAAATCCGCTCGGAAATTTGTTATTAAAATCTCTTTCACTCTTAAATCTTTCACACATTCGCCCTCGCTTTTATTACATCTTTTGATGAGAAGTTATATTCTTTTGCAAGTGTTTGAAAATCGTTTGTTGCTGCTAATAAATTTTCACTGAATTTATAGTATTTATTGAGATAATCTATTGCGGATTCTTTGTCGCAAACTTTATTGAGTTCCGCTGTTTTTTCTTTTTCAAACTTTTCTGTCTGTTCCTGCTCGATTTTTGCCTGTTCCTGCTCTTGTTGTTTTCTTTTGGCATTTTCTTTTTTGAATTTTTCTGTGTCCGGTGCAAGATAATAATCGTCCGAAGCAAAAGAATCCCATTCGTCCAAAATAGTTTTAAGGCTTGGTT
>JAFSWA010000082.1 GCA_017444705.1 bacterium | reverse complement strand
TTTACATTAATACCATATGATAATTCGGACTTTCATAGATTTATATATTTTTTTAATTTTATAAAAAAATTTTCTTTTTAATATCATGACTAAAATTTTTAAAAAATACATGTAGGCATGATTCAAATACGATGCACATCATGAAAAATTTTCAAATATTAAGAAATGTTAAGCTATTGTAAAACCATGGAAATTCCATGGTCACATGGGTTTTCATGATTTGAAAATTTTTTGAAAATAAAAAATTGTCCGCTCCGAAATGTTTGTTATAATTTTCTTGTAGGGAATTTGTGATAAAAAATTTCAAGGGCAAAAGATGGTAAACAAAGTTAGAGAGAGATTATTACAAATTCAACAGGAGATAGCACCTTCTCAACCAAAGATAATCGCAATTACAAAATACTTTGACGAAATTCGTCTTATAGAGGCCTATGAGGCGGGTTTAAGGGATTTTGGGGAAAACAGGGTTGTTGATGCACTTAATAAATTCGCAAAGTTACCAAAAGAAATAATTGAAACTTCAATGTTTCATCTTGTCGGGCATTTGCAGACAAATAAAGTCAAAAAGGCAGTAGGCAATTTTGATTATATTCACTCTGTTGATTCTCTTAAATTACTTGAAACTATTGATACGGAAGCAAAATCAAAAGGTATTGTTCAAAAAATTTTAATTCAGGTTAACAATGCAAACGAAGTCCAAAAGTATGGTTTAAGTATCGATAAGGTGGTCGATTTATTTTCGGGGATTTGTAGTTATACTAATTGTGAAGTTGTAGGGCTAATGAATATAGCACCGCTTGATGCAAGTGAAAATGAGCTTCAACGATTATTCGGTCAAATAAGAGAGTTGAAAGAAGAATTGGAAAAAACTTTTAATCTTAATTTGAGAGAATTATCAATGGGTATGAGTAATGATTACAAAATAGCGGTACAAAACGGTTCGACAATGTTGAGAATAGGCAGAAAGTTATTTACATAATAATAAAATGGAGGAAAAAATGTCAGGAGTATCAGAAACAATTGAAAAGGTTTTAGGTTTTTTTACAAACGGTTATGAAACGTCAGACGATCCGTTTGACAAATTGGCTGAGGAAATGGGAGCACAATATCCGGTTGAGGATAATGCGGCAAGAAATCCTGAGTATGTAACAGAACCTATCAGAAAAACACACAACAAAACAAAAGATAATGTTGTATCTTATCCGGGGGCAAGAGGTACCGAATTAATGGTTGTTGAGCCACGTTCACTTTCGGAAGATTCAGTTCAGTTAATCAAATATTTGCAAGAAGGCAGAACTGTTGTTTTGAATTTACAGCTTTTGGACAAGGAAAATGCACAAAGATTGGTTGATATTGTTTCCGGTGCTACACAAGCGTTGAGAGGGCATCAACAAAAAATCGCAGATACGGTTTTTATTTTTGCTCCTAACAACATCTCAATTTCTGCTGATACATTGAAGAATAAAACAGCAATGGGTGAAGGAATTTGGGGTCAAAGACAATACTAATAAAGGATTTGTTCCGTTTGGAATAATAATTGGAGAATAATGGGGAGAGATTTGGGGGATACTCACTGATTTTGCGAAAAGCAAAGTAATCCACGTAAACACAAACACAACCGGCAGAATTTGCCGGTTTTTATTTTAATTACAGATACCGAAATTGTAGAATAGTGATGAGATTTGTTTTATTGGACAGTAGTTACACATTGTGCGACAGAGAGAAATCGCAGGTGAGTAAATGTAAGACCGGCAGACAATATTGCTCTTCTGTTTTATATTGAAACGGCTTCAAAATTACAGATGATTATCCCGTAAAATTTTGATAATAACTGTCATAAATGAATACCCATAAGACCAATGTATTTTTAATTTAAATTACAAATAATTCTTTTAAAAAGCGGGGGTTTTATGAGAAAAATATTTTTGACTATTTTGGTTATGTTTTGGTCGCTAAACTGTTATGCACAGAATATTTCTGAAGAAGAACGAATTAATACAAGTATTTATGAATCGGTTTACCCTGCAATAGTTGTGATTGAAGGGGATATTCCGAATGGTTATTCAACTGGGTCGGGGTGTATAATAAGTTCTGACGGATATATTTTGACAAGTTCCCATGTGGTCAAGAATGCAAAAAATATCGAAGTTACGACAAATACAGGCAAAGTTTATCCTGCAAAAGTTATAAAAACTACGGGGAAAAATAAAGATTTAGCACTCATAAAAATTGAGCCGAAAACTGCTTTGACTGAGGTAAAACTCGGTAATTCTGAAAATGTTAAAGTCGGTCAGCGGGTTTTGGCAATAGGTAATCCGTTTGGTTTTAGCGGTACACTCACTACCGGTATTGTGTCAAGAATTGACTATCAAAATAATAAAATTCAAACAGATGCGGCGATTAATCCCGGAAACTCCGGCGGTCCGATTATTAATGTAAACGGCGAGGTTATCGGGATTTCCCAGTCAATTTATAATCCCGATAATAATCAGTCCAACATAGGAATAGGTTTTGCAGTACCGGTAAATGAAGCAAAACCGCTATTAAAACTTTTAAAATAATTTTCTTGTCTTTCAAAAGAATATGTTATCTTACAATAAGGCTTTTTGCTCTCAAATCTTTCAATTCCTTTTGGAACGGTGAAATATTATTGAGTTTTTCAATAACTTTCGGAAGGACAGATGAAACTTCATCAATTTCTTTCATAGTATTAAATCTTGAAAGAGAGAACCGAATGCTTCCGTGCAAAGCACTGAAAGGAATACCTTGTGCTTTTAGTACATGACTCGGTTCTAACGAGCCTGAGGTGCATGCACTGCCGGAGCTTGCACATATACCTAACTCTGAAAGGTGAAGAAGTATTAACTCTCCCTCTATGAACTGAAAACCGATATTTGTTGTATTAGGAACTCTGAAATCAGTATTGGTATTTATTCTTGCGTTATAAACAGATTTTATAATATTCTGTTCAAGTGCATCTCTCATTTTTTTGACTTCTGTTGCTTCATATTCAAGATTTTCCTGTGCAAGTTGAGCCGCATATCCAAACCCTACAAGACTCGGTACGGCTTCTGTTCCCGCACGTTTTCCTTTCTCCTGATGACCGCCGATAATTAAAGGACTTATAAGTGTTCCCGCTTTAATATATAAAGCCCCTACTCCCTTTGGAGCGTGGAATTTATGTCCTGAAATTGACATCATATCAATTTCGGTATTTTTTACATCAAGTTTTATTTTTCCGGCAGCTTGCACGGCATCAACAAAAACTTTTGTCCGATGATTTTTCTTTTTAACAATTTGTGCAACTTTATCAACGGGAAAAATTACTCCTGTTTCATTATTTGCCATCATACAACTGACAAGTGCCGTATCATCGTTGACCATACTTTCCAATTTAGATAAATCAAGTTCGCCTGATGGTAAAACATCAATATAATCAACAACGTAACCCTCTTTTTCCAAAAGTTTGTATTGGTTCAAAACGCAAGCATGTTCAACCCTTGTTGTAATAATATGTTTTCTGCCTTTTTTGGCTTCCAAAACACCTTTTACGGCAAGGTTGGCACTTTCACTGCCCGAACCTGTGAAAATTATTTCTCTTTCAGTATTTGCACCCATAAACTCGGCAATTTGGGCTCTTGCCTCATCCACTGCGTGTTTGACATTACCGCCAAAATCATGCATTGATGACGGATTACCGTAATATTTACAAAAATACGGCAGCATTTTTTCTGCTACTCTTTCATCGACTTTTGTCGTTGCATTGTTATCTAAATATATTATATTAGTCATTTACCTGTATAACCTCAATTCTGTTGTCTATATTTTCTTTTAATGTGGCTTCTACGAAATTTTTAAGAGTAAGTTTTGCACTGTTACACATACTGCAACTTCCTTTTAATCGAACCATAACATTAAACCCGTCAATATCAACAAGTTCAATATCCCCGCCGTCTTTTTGAAGTTCTCTTGCAATGTGGTTCTCAATAAGTTCATTAACTTTTATAATCATTTGAACTTTTGACATAGGCTTTTTCTCATTTACTTTATCAATTAATTTTCCTAATTCGGAAATACATTGACCGCATGCAGAACCTGCCTGTGTAATTTTGCTAAGCTCTTCAATAGTTTTTATGTTGTGCTTTTTAATTACATTAACTATTTCCTCTTCTGATAGGTGAAAACACTTACAAACGATTTTTTCTTCTTCATGAGGTTTGATTTCAATACCGTAATAATCGGCAATAGCGTTTTCAAGTGCTTCATGTCCCATAACAGAACAGTGCATTTTTTCCGGCGGCAGTCCGCCAAGAGCATCCGCTATCTGTTTGTTTGTAATATTTTTTGCTTCGTCAATATGTTTTCCGATAACCATTTCCGTCAAGATGCTTGAACTTGCAACCGCAGAACCGCAGCCAAAGGTTTGAAATTTTGCATCAGTAATTATACCGTTTTTATCAACCTTTAAATATAATTTCAACATATCGCCGCAAACTAATGACCCTGCTTCTCCGACGGCATCAGCATCTTCAATCATACCGACGTTTTTAGGCTTTGTAAAATGCTCTTTTACCTTATCTGTATAATCCCACATAACCTTTACCTTTCTTTAATATTATGTTACATCAATAATATTTTAATACGGACAAAATTAATTAAATATTAATTTTTTAATTAAAAAGGAAATCATTTTGTATGATTTCCTTTTAGTTTAGTTTATTTTATTAAAAATTACATTGTCCCGTCAGCGAAAGTTCTGTTATTTTTTACTCTGTCAAGAGCTTCTGTTGCAACCTGTTGAACATTCGGGTCTTGGTCTTTTTGAGCCAATGTTAATATATCCATCAAGACCGGTTTATACTCTTCTTTATTCAGATGAGCTAACGCTACCAATGCACTTGCTCTTAAAACAGGGTTAGGATCTGATTTAACAACATTTACAATGTGGTCAATTGCCGGTAATTTTTCAATACTGAGTTTTTCACCTTTTTGTTTTTCAACTTCATCTGACAAGGTCTTTTGTAAAATTGCTATTGAATACATTGCATGTTGTTTGTTTTTATCAGCTAACTCTTTCGGAGCTAATGTCATTGCCAATTCTTTTTCCTGCGGAGTGATTGTTTGGTCTTTTTGAGGCAAATCCATTTCTTTAATTAATTTTGCTCTTGCGGCTTCTTGTTCTTTTGTCGGGCCTTCAAGTCCTTTTGTATCAGCATGTAAAATGCCTAACAATGCGTCAAGGACTTGCGGTTCAAGATAGTTTTTGATTTCTTCCGGTTTTTCGGAAATATCACCTATTTTTTCCAAAGCAGCGGATTGTTCAAGCATGTTCTTTGACTTCAAACCGTTTAAAACAGGAGTTATATCATAAGCCGGCAGTTCCTGTTTAGGAGCGGTTGTTGTAACCGGAGTTTCCGTTTGAGTAGTTGTTTGCGTCGGATTATTTACCTGTTGACCCTGTTGAGGACCTTGATTTATTGTTTGTGTTTGGGGTACTCCATTGTTTATAACCTGTATTGATGGAGATGACTGCCCTGACGGTTGAGTTGTTTGTTGAATAGTTTGTTGGGGACTATCCTGAGCGGGAGTGACCGTTGTTTGCTGTGGTTGATTTACGGGCTGTTGTGTCTGCTGACCACCCTGCGGTCCGGGAGCCGGAGGTTGTGGGGTAACAGGCTGTCCCTGCGGTTGATTAACCGGTTGGGTTTGCCCCTGAGGTTGATTCTGTGGTTGTTCCTGCGGTTGATTAACCGGTTGAGGACTTGGTACATAATATCCTGGATAACACGGAACTGCGTTAGATGTTGAATATGCTGACATCGGATTCCCGTCCATAACCTTAGGATTATGTATATCTATTTTAACTGCATTATATGACAGCTGCGGAGGACATTGTTGCGGAGGACATGGCTGCGGTTGATATTGCGGTTGTTGTCCCTGTGGTGCTGTTCCCTGTTGTGACTGACATGCTCTTATCGGTAACCCTTGCGGCTGATAACTTACAGGTGTTTGGTTCATAATGTTTCCTTTCCTTACCATTATACTAACTTTTCATACCCTTATAATTCATGTAAAAATATTTTATTGCCTAAATTTTTAAATTTTTCGTAAAATTGTAACATTTCTTCATAACTTTTTTCTGGATTTTTTTAATCTATATCTATTGGTGTTCTTAAAATAGCTTTTATTGCTAATTTTGCCGTTTCTTGAAGCGTGGGATTAAGATTTGGTAAAATTGTAATTTGTCTTAATACGTCAACGGTTCTTTTAAATATTCTGACAACATCTCCTTCTCCTGTTTCTATTTGGTCAACCAAAGTTTCCCATTCTCCTTTGTTTATCCAATACTCAATCAACGGGGAATAAAAAGAATTAATATACATGTTATCTTTGAATATTTCTTCTTCTTTTTCTATAAAACTTATTTTTCTTTTGATGTCTTTTATTTTATTCAGAGTTTTTCTGACTTCTTTTTCAACAGGCAGATGAGTAAATAAATCTGCTCTCAAATCTTCTGTTGTAATTGCACAAATAACGGAAGCCAGTTGGGACTCATTCAGATTATCCAAAATCCCGCTTAAAAATATTTCGGATAAAAATAACTCGTTTTCCGCTCTCACTCCGGCGGTAGTTTTGCCTTTTTCCGTAGGATAATTATCCTTTAAATATCCTGTTTTCTCCAAGACTTTTTTATGGCTTAAAAAATTATTCCAATATATGTCTTTTTCTTTTTCAATCTGTTTATTTAATTCTTTAATTTTTTTCTCATATTTTTCGCTAAGTTCAAGATTTTTTAAATGTTTTTTATAAAAATGACAATTATCACATGGTAAAGAGGTCATCTGTTTGTAAAATTCGCTTGCCTTATTATGATATTCGGTTACTTCGGCAGCGTCTTTCTGCCCTCTTTGTTTTGCCTGTTTTTTTAGTGTTTTGGCAATTTTTCGGTATTCAACATATTGGTTTTTATATTTAATAAAATCAAAAATCGCTGACTTATCTGTATTTTTGTACGGACATTTAAAGTTATCAAATTCTTTCAGTGTCTGTTCCATTTCATCTTTTTTCAGATAAAAAGGAGTAAGTCTGTCTGTTGATGAATAATAACCAAAACTTTTCAAAATCAGTTCTTTTGTTTCTTCAAGGCTAAATCTTTGAAGCAAATTCAGAACCATAGAATAACATGGTGTAAACCTGCTTTCAAGAGGATTAGCTCCGCCGAGAACAAGCCTTGCCACTTCGTCAGGGGACTGAAAAGGTGTTCCTATAACGGTAACGTAGCCTATTTTATCCATTCCTCTTCTTCCGGCACGCCCTGACATTTGTAAAAACTCAGAACCTGTCAGCATTCGATGTCCCGAATCTGTTCTTTTTGAAACTGCACTTATTACCGTAGAACGGGCAGGCATGTTTATCCCCGCAGCAAGTGTCTCAGTTGAAAAAACAACTTTTATTAATCCTTTTTGAAATAATTTTTCAACCAAAACTTTCCATCCCGGAAGTAAACCCGCATGGTGAGATGCAACTCCCGAATACAAATATTCAAGATGCTTATTGCTTCTTAAATGTTCGTTTTCGCATAAATATTCTTCTGTAATTTTTTCTATCTGTTTTCTTTCGTCATATGTAATTAAATCAAGTTCTGATGCTTTTTCCATTTGTTCATCACATTTTTTTCTTGAAAATGTAAAATAAATTGCGGGAAGCATGTCTTTTTCATTAAGAATATTAATTACATCTTTTACTGCCGAGCGATTTTGAAGCTTTTTTCTGAAATCTTTTCCTCTTCTTTCAGGTTTTATTCTTTTATTCAGTCTGCCTTCCGGTGTCAATAGCGGCAAAATTGTATTCGGCGTATTTGAATCATAGTAGAAATATCTTAGAGGAACGGGTCTGAAATCAGTATAAACAAGTTCTGTTTTTGAATGAACCGTATTAATCCATTCCGTGAGCTGTTCGGAATTTGCAACTGTTGCTGAAAGTGCGATTATCTGAATATCTGTCGGGCAATAGATGATACTTTCTTCCCATACTGTACCTCTTTGTTCATCATTCATATAATGAACTTCATCAAGAACGACGTATTTGACATTGTTAAGACTGTGTTTTACATCGCCAAAAGTTGTTCCGTAGAGCATATTTCTGAAAACTTCCGTTGTCATAACGACGATTTGGGCATCACGATTGATACTTGTATCACCGGTTAATAGTCCGACTTTGTCTGCTCCGTATTTCTCTGAAAAATCGCCGAATTTTTGGTTTGAAAGTGCTTTAAGAGGAGTTGTATAAAAAATTCTTTCCTCATTTTTCAATGCCATTTGAATAGCAAATTCGGCAATACATGTTTTCCCTGCACCTGTGGGTGCACAAACAACAACGCTTTTCCCGTTTTCTATGTGATTAAGAGCTTCTTTTTGAAAATCATCAAGCTCAAAATCAAATCCGTACATATTATTACTCATTTTTGCCGTTTCTGTTATCGTAATCTATTCTGCCTATTAAACGATTAAGATTTTTTGCTACTTTTTTGAATTGTTCAATATTTAAACTTTGAGCCCCGTCAGATGATGCGTTGTCAGGGTCATGATGTACTTCTATCAACAATCCGTTGGCTCCTGTCATTAATGCCGCTTTGCTCATAGGTTCAATCAAATATCTTCTTCCGCAAGCGTGGCTTGGGTCAACAACAATCGGCAAGTGAGAGTATTTTTTGATTACCGGTACTGCTGCCAAATCAAGAGTATTTCTTGTAAAAGTTGAATCAAAACCTTTTATTCCTCTTTCACAAAGAATAACTTTTTCGTTACCGTTACACATAATATGCTCGGCAGCTAACAAAAACTCTCTTATACTTGCAGCCGGCCCCCTCTTTAATAAAACAGGTTTATCGCATTTGCCCACTGCTTTGAGGAGTTTGAAGTTTTGCATATTTCTCGCACCGATTTGGACAACGTCTGCATAATCTTCAACCAAAGGAACATCATAGGTGTCCATAACTTCCGTTACTATCAAAAGCCCTGTTTTTTCTCTTGCAGTTGCGAGATATTTAAGAGCTTGTTCTTCCAAACCCTGAAATTCATAGGGTGAAGTTCTGGGTTTAAAAGCACCGCCTCTCAAAAACGGAACACCCATTTCCTTTGCGGCATAAGCAACTTGTAAAAGACCGTCAATATCTTTTTCGACAGAGCATGGTCCAACCATTAAAACAGGTTTTTCAAGTCCTCCTATTTTTACTCCGTTTGGAAATTCAATAACCGTATCTTCTTCTTGCCCTTCTCTTGAAGCAAGTTTATAAGGTTCCTGAACAAGTTTTACATCTCTTACTCCCTCTAATGAAGCTATAGAAGCAGGGTCAACCATTCTTTTATCGCCTATTGCGGCAATAACCGTCATTACATCACCCTTATTTAATATAATTTTGAAGCCCTTTGCTTCCATTGATGTTACAACTTTTTGAATTTCGGCTTCTGTTGCCTTTGGTTCCATAATAATAATCATTCTTAATTCCTCTTATTTTATATTATCTGAATTTTCTCATTCCTTTTTTTGAAAAACCCTTTGGAGTTTTCGGTTTGTTTCCCTGAAAACCTCCGCCCATTTTTGATAAATTACCCATTCCTCGCATAAGATTAGGCATTCCGCCTTTAAAGTTTTTCTTTAAGTCAGACATTCCTTTCATCATTTTTCGCATCTGTTCAAATTGTTTTACATATTCATTTACGGTTTCAATACCTAATCCCGAACCCTGAGCAATTCTTTTTTTTCGGCTTGCATCAAGTAAATTTGGGTTATCTCTTTCTTTTGGCGTCATTGAAGATATGAATACTTCTATTTTTTTTAGTTGTTTTTCACTTTCAAAAGATATCATATCTTTGTCATCTTTTGAAATATTGACCCCCGGTATCATTGAAAGTAAATTCCCAATTGAACCGAAAGCTTTCATTTGTTTTTGGAGTTTTAAAAAATCATTGAATGAAAATTCGGCTTTTTGCATTTTCTTTTCAAATTCTTTGGCTTGATTTTCATCAAAAACTTCCTGAGCTTTTTCTACAAGAGAAACCACATCTCCCATGCCCAAAATTCTCTGTGCCATTCTGTCAGGGTGAAAATCCTGTAATTCTGAAAGTTTTTCTCCCATTCCGACTAACTTAATCGGTTTGCCTGAACACTGAACTACACTGAGTGCGGCACCGCCCCTTGAATCACCGTCAAGTTTTGTAAGTATAACTCCTGTTATACCGATTTGTGCGTCAAAATCTTGTGCAACATTTACGGCTTCCTGACCGGTCATGGAATCTATTACAAGCAATTTTTCTTTTGGCGAAATAATTTTATCTAAAATCATAATTTCCGCCATCATATCCGTATCAATTTGTAAGCGTCCTGCCGTATCAAGAATAACGACGTTATATCCGTTTTGTTTTGCAAAATCTATTGATTTATTTGCAATTTGAGTAATATCTTTGCATTCATCAATAGAGAAAACCTCAACCCCAATTTGTTTCCCCAATGTTTTTAACTGGTTAATTGCAGCGGGTCTGTGAACATCACATGCAACCATGAGCGGATTTTTCCCGCTTTTTTTTAGTTTAAGTGCTAACTTTGCACTTGTTGTCGTTTTTCCGGAGCCTTGAAGTCCCAACATCATTATCGTTGCGGGATATCCTTCAATATCAACAGGACTGTTGTATTTCCCTAATATTTCAGTCAGTTCATCATTTACAATTTTTGTAAGTTGTTGTGCCGGGGAAACACTTTGTAATACCTTTTCCCCCTCAGCCTTTTCTCTTATTGATGTAATAAAAGCTTTTACAACCTTTAAATTAACATCGGCTTCAAGTAAAGAGCGTCGAATTTCCCTCAGTGCATCATTCATGTTTTCTTGTGTCAGTTCGGCATTACCTGATGCTTTTTTAATAATTCCTTGTAATTTTTCTGATAAGCTGTCAAACATAACTTTATTATATAATAGAAAAATTTTAAAAAAAGTAAATATTATTGCATATATTAAAAATATATTGTATCATTATAAATTATAATGGAATACATAATAAGGAAGTAATATGTATAAAAAAATAAAAGCGTTTACTTTGGCGGAAGCAATTGCGACATTAGTGTTATTGGGTGTAGTTGTTGCACTTACGGTGCCTGCCGCATTAAATAATGCAAGTGTACGTTCAAACAGATTAAAATTACAAAAAGCGGCAACGGTTTATCAACAGGCGATTGAAAGCATGATTGTTGAAAACGAATTACCGAGAGATGAAGATGTTATTGATCAGTTTGCAGCTGAAAATGATTGTCAAGCAGTAAGAGAATATTTCAGAGTAAGTTCAACTGTGGGGGATAATCCTTGCAGATTTTTGTCAGTAAATGAAATTTATTGGGATTTCGGCTCTACTGATGATTATTCACTCACGAGTCCTTTGGTTTCTTTTAATGAAAACAATTTCAATAAAAATTCCGCCGAATCGGATGAATATACGGCATTTATTATGACAACAAGTATTTCGGATGATGGCGGGATACATGTTAATGATGTCGGTTACGAAGAAAATTCAGGAAGTGAAAAATATTGGCATGCAAAAAAGATAGCATGTTTTATGAATAAAGAAAGATGTAAAGGCGAAGATTATAAAGTAAAAGAGGATTAATTACTGCATTTAATTCCTTGAAAAGACTTTCTGTTTTCCATGATTTTGTCGATTTTGTTTATTGTACCAAATCGCTTTTTAAGCCAAAGCGGGGCTATTAATTTATCATTTTTACCGTTTGCTGCGAGTCTGTGTATTGTTGTAGTTTCGGGTAAAAGTTCTATAAAATCACAAACAATATCCGCATAATAATCTTCTTCTGTCGGTTGAAATTTTTTATAATTCATAAGAGGAGAATTTTCAAGAAGACAAAGACAATGAAATTTAACTCCGTCAACTTTCAATTCAGAGAGTTTTTGAGCTGTTTTTATAATATCTTGTTTGGATTCTTCCGGTAATCCGATAATTACGTGCGTACAAATCTTTATCCCGTATTTTTTTGTTAACTTATAAGCATTTTCAAAACACTCATAATCATGACCTCTGTTTATTAATTTTAAAGTCTTATTGTGAATGCTTTGAAGTCCGTATTCTATCCAGACTTCGTATTTATCTTTATATGATGAAATCAGTTTTAATTTTTCTTCATCGACACAATCAGGTCTTGTTCCTATTGAAATCCCGACTATTCTGTCATCGCAAAATGCCGAATCATATATTTTTTTTAATTCATTAACAGGTTTATATGTATTTGAGAAAGCTTGAAAATAGACTATAAATTTATTTGCACCATATCTTTTGTGCTGCTGTTCAATCCCGATTTTTACCTGTTCCTCTATCGGTAATTTATTATCACAACTTTGAGAAAAACTGCCTCCGTCATCGCAATATATGCAACCGAGAGAAGAAATTGTACCATCTCTGTTCGGACACGAAAACCCTCCGTCAATAGTGA
>JAFSWA010000081.1 GCA_017444705.1 bacterium | reverse complement strand
GCAAACCGTTATTTTATAAGCCTTGCGACATAGTTGAAATATTCGTTATTTTTATATTTTTTAACTTGTTCGGCAATTTGTTCTTTTGTTAAAAATCCTTTTCTGTATGCAATTTCTTCTAAGCAGGCAATTTTTATACCCTGATTTTCCTCAATAGTTTGAACATATTGCCCTGCCTGCAAAAGTGAATTATGCGTTCCCGTATCAAGCCAAGCAAAACCTCTGCCCAAAACTTCAACATTCAGTTCGCCCTTTTCAAGATAAATTCTGTTTAAATCAGTTATCTCTAACTCTCCTCTTGCAGACGGTTTGAGGTTCTTTGCGTAATTAACAACTTTATTATCATAAAAATACAAACCCGTAACCGCAAAATTGGATTTAGGGTTTAACGGTTTTTCTTCTATCGAATATGCGATATTTTTTTCGTCAAATGCAACAACACCAAATCTTTCAGGGTCTTTAACAGGATATGCAAAAACTGTTGCTCCCGATTTTCTTTCCTTTGCGGTTCTCAACATTGAAGAGAAACCGCTGCCGTAGAAAATGTTATCGCCCAAAATCATTGCTACATTGTCATCTCCGATAAATTCATCGCCCAAAATAAATGCCTGAGCCAAACCGTCGGGAGAGGGCTGTTCTTTATAGCTGAATTTTACTCCGAATTGAGAGCCGTCGCCTAAAAGTTTTTTAAAATTCGGCAAATCCTGCGGAGTTGAAATAATTAAAATATCTTTAATTTCAGCTAACATCAAAACTGAAATCGGATGATAAATCATAGGTTTGTCGTAAATAGGTAATAACTGCTTTGAAACGGTAATTGTACTGGGGTAAAGTCTTGTACCCGCTCCGCCTGCTAAAACTATCCCTTTTGTTGCCATAATTCCACTCCTTTTATATATTCAATTTTAAACAAGACTCGCCTTTTTGGCCTCAATTGATTTAATCCAATCTTGATTATTCAAATACCAATTGATAGTTAGCTTTATACCCTCTTCAAATGTAATTGAAGGTTCCCAGCCGAGTTCAGCGGTAATTTTGTCGTTTGAAATGGCATAACGTCTGTCATGACCTAATCTGTCTTTTACAAATTCAATTGAAGATTCATCTTTACCCATTTCAGACAAGATAATTTTTGTTATTTCCATGTTTGTTTTTTCGTTATGTCCGCCTATATTATAGACTTCACCGATTTTGCCTTTATGCAAAACGGTATCTATTGCACTGCAATGGTCATAAACGTATAACCAATCACGGACATTCATTCCGTCACCGTAAACAGGTACTTTTTCACCTCTCAAAAGTTTTGAAATAAAGAACGGTATCAATTTTTCAGGATATTGATAAGGTCCGTAGTTATTTGAACAACGGGTATTTAAAACCGGCATTTTATATGTTTCATAATATGCTCTTACCAATAAATCGGCACTTGCTTTACTTGCACTGTACGGTGAATTGGGAGCAATAGGTGTTGTTTCATAAAAATAACCCGTTTTACCCAAAGTTCCGTAAACTTCATCGGTTGAAACCTGCAAAAATCTTTGGATATTTGCAAGTTTAGATTGCTGCAATAAATTCAGAGTTCCCTGAACATTTGTTTCAATAAATATTTCAGGTCCCGTAATTGAACGGTCAACGTGAGATTCCGCCGCAAAATTTATAACTGCGTCAACTTCGTGAACAAGCTGTTCTACGAGCTTTTTATCGCAAATATTTCCGTGAACAAATTTATAATTCGGATTATCTTTGATGTCGTCAAGGTTTTCAATATTTCCCGCATAAGTCAGGGCATCAAGGTTAATAATTTTATAATCGGGATATGTTTTCAGCATATGTCTTACAAAACAACTTCCGATAAAGCCTGCACCGCCTGTTACAAGTATTCTCATAGTATCTCCTTTAAATTAATATCTTTTAAATATGGTTGATTAGCATCTTTTTCACTAACCAACGGTTCAAAATCAATACCCCATTCAACTCCTATTTCAGAATCATTCCACCTTACACCCCTATCCGATGCCGCATCAAATTCATTAGATGCCTTATACAAAAGCTCCGCTTCATCAGATAATACAACAAAACCATGTGCAAAACCTGCAGGAATAAAAAGCATTTGTTTATTTTCTTCCGATAATACGGCACTAACCCATTTTTTAAAAGTCGGTGAGTTTTCTCTCAAATCTACTGCAACATCAAGGATTTTTCCTCTTGGACATCTGACAAGTTTTGCCTGAGCATGAGGTGCCGCCTGATAATGCAATCCCCTCAACACACCTTTTGTCGATTTAGAATGATTATCCTGATTAAATTCAATATCAATACCGTTTTTTTTAAACTCAGATTTTTTGTAACCCTCTAAAAAGAAACCTCTGCTGTCACCAAAAACTTTTGGTGTAACTAAAATAACATCCTCTATTTCCATTTTTCTAAATTCAAAAGGCATAACACAATAAATAATATCACGCAAATACAAGATAGTCAAAGTAAAAGCAAGTATTATTAAGAGATGTGAAATTAGTCTTTCAAAATTTCGTCAATAGCTTTTCCGAAATCGTATTGAATTTTATAACCGACTTCGTTTTTTAACCTTGAATCATCACCTACAATAAACATTGGTTGATTTAGGTTTTCGTAATTTATGTTTACAAGGTTTTCTTTACCCAATTTTTTTGCAATTGTCATAGCAATTTCTTTTAAGGAAATCCCTTTGCCCGTGCAGATATTTACAGAGCCTTCAACTTTCGAGTCAACAAATTTTGCAAACGCTCCTGCAATATCTTTTGCGTACATATAGTCCCTGACAAAATCACCGTTTACGATATTGACTTCTTTATCTTCTCTCAAAGATTTTATAATGTGTGCCATGAGCCGTTTTTCGTTTTCTTTTCTGCCAAAAACGTAATAAATTCTGCCGTAACCAAAACTGATTTCATTAAGACGACAATACTCTTCAACCATATAATGAAGTGCATCTTTACATTTTGCATAAAGAGTTTGAGGATTTCTTTCTCCGTATTCTTTCAAAGGTTCATCCATAAATTTATACTCAAAGCATGTTCCTACATAAACAGCTCTTTTTCCGCCAAATTCTTTGAAATATCTAATCAAATTCAACCCTGCTTTTACAAACTCAAAATTTATAGGATTTGTAAGATAATCACCCGTAGTTGCCCAAGCAAAATTCAAAAGATGTGTCGGCTTTACTTTTTCGACCGCTTCCTTGACTGATTTTTCATCAAAAAGATTACATTTAATCCAATTAACTCCGTTATTTGGATTCGTTTCATCTATTGTAAGAGCGGAAACTTCATATCCCATGTCAAACAACGGTTTTATTACCTCTTTACCTATTAATCCTGTAACACCGGTCAATAAAATTTTTTTCCCCATACCAATTCTCCTTTATCTTAATAATAACATAATAATCAAATTTTGTGTTATTATATAAAAAAACGAGGTAAAAAAATGAGAGGAATCAGAGCGGGAAAGTATGACTTATATGTAAGTATGGGTGCTGTTTGTTCATGCACGCAGGCTCTCAGATATTCTAAACTTCAATTTTATTCATATCCGTTTGACTGGATTGGCGGACCGAGTTTTCTTGAACGAATCGAACTCATTCATAATAATTTTAAAGACTATATTATAAAAGAAAATCTTGAATTCGGATATAAAGTAGAAGAAACAAAGTGTGATGCATATTATGACAAAAAAAGAGGAATGCAGATAAATCACGATTTCAAACAGGGCAGAAATTTTGATGAAATGTATGAAGAAGTTGTGGAAAAATATAACAGAAGAGGCAAAAGACTTATAGAGCAGATAAAAGCGAGCAAAAAGGTTCTTTTTGTCTTTATGCAGACACCGCATAATGATAAAACAGATTTAACAGACGAAGTTTTATTGAAAGGTTCCGAAAAGTTTAAAGAATATTTTCCCGAGGTTCAATGTGACATTTTATACATAACTTGTAAACATGATATAAAACCTGTCGTTAGGAATGTTTCGGATAATATTCAGCATATAACTTTTGATTATGACGCAAGGGACAAGATTTCACCTTGGGTTGTAAATTTCAAAACCTTAGATAAACTATACAGGCATTTCAGTATTTCAAAAAGACATTTAACCAAAGAAAATATCAAAGAAATCAGAAAATATAAACTAAAATTATTCTTAAAAGGAAGAATGCTGCAATGGATATAGAAAATTCAGGACTCGTATCTGTTTTAATTCCGTCTTATAATCACGAAAACTATGTTCAAAAAACGATAAAATCGATAATAGAGCAGACATATAAAAACATTGAACTTATTGTCATTGATGACGGGTCAAAAGATAATACTTTTGAAAAAATCCTTGAAATGAAAGATGCGTGCGAAAAGCGTTTTGTTAATGTTATTTTTGAAAAAAAGCAAAACGAGGGAACATGTAAAACCTTTAATAAACTGTTATCACTTGCAAAAGGAGAGTATGTTTATATTATTGCATCCGATGATTTGGCAAAACCTCAGGCAATAGAAAAAGAAACAGCCTTTTTATCAAAGCACAAAGACTATGCACTTTGTGTCGGTGATAACGATATAATCGATGAGAATGATGTTATTTGCTATTGGGATAATGAAAGAAATAATGTCTATGAAATTGAAAATGCGGTTTTTAAAACGAATATTGATTTTTTGAACAACGAACGACCGTCAGTCGATTTTAATTCATCTGATTTTGGTGATTACGGGCTTTTGAATTATTCAAATTTTATTCCGAACGGATATCTTATCAGGCGGAGTATTTTTGAAATAATCGGAGATTTTACTTCCGAAGCTCCGCTTGAAGATTATTGGTTAATGTTGCAGATTTCAAAATTTGCAAAAATGAAATACATTGATGAGCCGCTGTTTTCATATCGTTGGCACTCAAATAACACAATAAAAGTTTCAGACAGAATGAAACTTTATGATGAAAAAACACGTGCCTATGAAAAATTAATGACAGAAAAGTACAAAGATGACAAACGTACAACAAAAGGATTTAAACGCTTTTTAAAGTACGGGATTTTGTATAAAAAATTTGGGATTCCTTATGTTTTGCAAATCCAAAAATTTTTTAAAGACGATAAACGTTTGATGGTTGTGAAGCTTTTTAACCTCGATATTTTTAAACATTTTAAGAAACGATAAATAAGTATTCAGGTCGGGACAATTTATTTTGTTCGCTCTACATTTTTTGTGCTTCTGAAAAGTGAGTTTGTTACATGTACAATTCCGAGCGACTGAAAAAACGTGGGAATCCAGACTATACCGGACATTTTACATTTTGGAGATTATCACATTTACCCCTCCTTGAAATCAAAGATTTCGATCCTCCCACAAGGGGAGGACAACTGATAATGGGTGAAACCTAATAAAAAACAGGATTGCCACGTCCTCACTGCCCGCACATTTATCGGCAAAAACAAAGCAGAAAGAATGGATACGAAAAAATCATCGTGACAAAATAATAAATAAAATTTAATGTAAATTACCTAAAATTACTTTAAATATGATGCAAATGCTTCCATATTATTTTTAAAATTTTTTTTCATTTTCAAATAATCCGAAAAGCTTACGCCGCATTTTTCTCTTTTAGTTTTGGCACCGCAAGATAAGACTGTGCCTTCAACAACAACACACCTTTTTAATGGTTGATATTTCATTTTGATTGATAATCCGCTTCCTAATAAATTGATTTTTACGGGCGGAGTTGTCATAACTTTATGCCAGCAAAATACTATTACAAAAAATGTTATTACACTTATAATAATAATTTTTTTTGTCAAATTTTCTTTTCTTGTATAATCAGGATCATCATAAATATAGAAATCACAATTCGGACAATTCAATCTGTTTTTTGGAATTTCAAACCCACATTGTTTGCAACGCATATTTATACTCCTTTTATACATTTGTTTTTACGGCAGTTAATCTTTTATATACCCGTAACCGCACCCAATGATGCACTTTTTGCCGAAGCACAGTATTTTGCAAGATATCCCTCTGTTGCTTTTGGCGGCAACAATTCCATTGTCTGTCTGCGGTTTTGGAGTTCCGTTTCATCAACCAAAAGCTTAATCGAACGATTCGGTATATCAATACTTATTTTGTCACCGTCTTTAATATATGCAATAGTTCCGCCGGCAAGAGCCTCAGGAGAAATATGACCTATACAAAGTCCTCTTGTCCCGCCAGAAAATCTTCCGTCTGTAATAAGGGCAACGTCTTTTCCCAATCCTTTTCCGACAATTAACGAAGTCGGAGCAAGCATTTCTCTCATTCCGGGACCGCCCTTTGGACCCTCATATCTTATAACAACCACATCGCCTTTTTTGACAACATCAGTTTCAATTGCCCTCATTGCTTCTTCTTCTGAATTATAAACCTTTGCAACACCTTCAAAAGTCAGGGCTTCGGGAGCTACGCCCGAGATTTTTACAACACAGCCTTCCGGTGCCAAATTCCCATGAAGCACCGCTAATCCGGGGTTTGTTGTAATCGGGTTCTCAAAAGTATGAATTACATCATTATTAACCCAAGCATTATTTGAAATTTCTTCAACGCTCATGCCCAAAACATTTTTGGTATTTGAAAGTTCGTCAATTTTTCCGTAGGCGGTTTTTAAAAATCCGGGAATACCTCCCGCATTATGAAAATCACTCATTGTAGGAAGTGCCGACGGATCAAGTTTTATAACCTGATTAATTTTGTGACTTAATCTGTCAAAATCGTCAAGTTTAATATCAACATTCGCAGAATTTGCTATCGCAAGCAAGTGAAGAATTGAGTTTGTCGAACCTCCAAGTGCCAAATCCGTAATAATTGCGTTTGTCAAAGATTCTTTTGTAATAATTTGTGAGGGCAGAATCTGTTTTTTGACCATTTCAACAACCGCCATACCGCTTTCAAATGCAATTCTTTTTTTCTTTGCACTGACCGCAGATGAAGTTGCACAATAAGGCAAACTCATACCCATAACTTCGCTCAAACATGCCATTGTGTTTGCGGTATAAAGTCCCTGACAAGCACCGGCAGTCGGACAGCATTCTTCTTCAAGTTTATACAATTCTTCTTCCGTTATTTCACCTGTCTGACAACGTCCTATTGCTTCAAAAGAACTTTTTACCATGGTAAGTTTATCTTCCCCGCAGCAAAAACCGTCAAGCATCGGACCTGCCGTAACCATAATACAAGGAATGTTCAATCTTAAAGCTGCCATAAGCATTCCGGGAGTAATCTTATCACAATTTGAAAGAAGCACCAAACCGTCAAGCTGGTGAGCTCCCGCAACGGTTTCAACGCAGTCGGCAATCAAATCTCTTGACGGAAGTGAATACTTCATCCCCGAATGTCCCATAGAAATTCCGTCACAAACAGCGGGTACGCCAAATATAAAGGCCTGTCCTCCGCCTGAATGAATACCTTTTTCAATTTGTCTTTCCAAATCTCTCATTCCGATATGACCCGGAACCAAATCCGAAAACGAACTCGCAATTCCGATAAAGGGCTTTTTCATTCCCTCTTTGGAAACTCCCGTTGCATAAAGCAATGAACGATGAGGGGCTCTGTTAACCCCTTGTTTTACACTGTCACTCTTCATAATTTACTCCTCTTGCGAACCAAATGTAATTTCATCTCTTGAAGCAAGCTCCAAAAGAACATAAGTCATATAAGCACCGAGTGCTACGGCTTTCGGGTCAAGGTCAGTGTTGTTTGCCGCCTCAATAATTGCTGTATTTACTTCCGGATTCTCTTCCTTTATATAATGAATCATTTTTTTTCGCCATTCATTTACGTCCTGAAAAATTTCCGCAAACGCTAAACTTGAATGTTCTTCCGTAATAACTGGTAACATTTTATCTCTCCTTTTATATCCTTAAATATATATTTTATAGTATATCAATTTTATAAATTTGTCTATTATTTTTTTAATTTCTGCACGAAATTTAATTTTCACTATTTTATTTCAGTTTTCGTTGAAATTTTATATTTTTTGGATTTTTGGCATTTTTAAGTGTAAATATTTATAACAAAAAAAATTTTTTATGAAATTTTTTAAAATAAAATGTTTTTTTAAATTTATATAGAAGGAAGGATAGTTATGCGTTCTGTATCCTTTAACAGTCATTTAAAAAACTGTGATAATTTCGGAACTTTCAGAAATTATGACAAATTAGTGCAAAGATGTGTAAATTGCTCGACTCCTGATGAAATCAGACCGCAGCCCTCTTTTCAAAATGAAACAAGGGCTAATATCGAGTCGTCTTTAATTACGAAAGGATTAAAAAGTACTGTATCAGATTTTACCGACTTTGTAATACGCCATCCGATGAGTACACTTGCAATTATAGCAGGTTCGACAGTAACACTCGCAACACTCCCTTTTTTGGGAATAAATATGTCAACCGGAGGTATTGCCATTGCCGCCGGCGGCGGAAGTATTGCGGCTTTTAATTTCGCAAAAAATATTAACAGGGAATATCAAAATTTAAAAAATAATAATTATAAAAATATACAAAATGATTTTCGAGATACAGGTTGCGATATTGTTGATTTTTCCTTAAAAAAATCTTCTGATCGTATTTAATGTTATATCCTAAAATAGTTTATAGAATATTTATCTTATTTATTAATTACTTTATCTGTTTTTTAATAACTATTCCGTTTGATAAGATAATATCTTTTGTCGGATTGTATTTTGCAGAATCAATAGTTATCGTTTTAGCAGTATCAATTCCCATATTGCTTTTCAGTTTAGACATTATTTGCCCCGCAATTTCCGTTTCCCCGACATTTCTTGCATCAACTTCCAAAAGATTATTAATATAAGCAGGGTCGCTTGCCGAATAATTTTTAGGATAATTTAGCCTTGCTTCGTTGAATTTTTGAGCCTGTATATATTCCTGAGTTCCGGGTTTAATTTTACCTTTTTTCAGAGAATCCGCAAAGAAGTTATGAGCAAATTCACTATTTTTATCAATAAATCCCGCTCTTACCATCATTTCATTTTGTTCTACATGCCTATGTTCATGCCCGATTATTTCACACATTCTATCCATTGATGTATTTGTACTTGCATATACTCGATTTGTATCAAAATTTTCGTCAACCCATCCTCCTAAGCAAGTTTTCTTTACAGTACCATTTTCCAAACTCCTATATTCTTGACAAATTTCATTAAATCTTACATCTTTAGCTGAATTAATGCCCCTTTCTTTTGCAACTTGTCTGTATGCTTTGTTTATTTGTTCATACATAGCTTCGGTTCTGTCTTGCTTCATCAAAAGATTAAATCTTTCTTTCCAAGTTTTTGCATTTTTCATTTGTGTAAACAAACTGTTTTGTTCGGAAATTGTTTTTATTGTTCCGTCAGGATTATATGTAAAAGTTGCTGTTCCGCCATAATATTTTCTTGTTTTTCCCACTATTGAACCGTCAACATTTTTATATATGGCTAAATCTTTTTGAAAATATAACGGAACATTTCTTTTTAAATGTTTTATAGCTTTTGGCATAAAAGGAAGTGTCAAGGCTAAATCAACAACATTCCCGCCTATATTGTGAAGATTTTTCCGCATTGCATCAAAGTTGCCGTTTTTTAAATTTTTTCTTGCAGCCAAAATATTTTTCGCAGTATTAAAAATTGCCAAACTTCCGAAACCGACAGCAAGTACTGCACCGCCTGTTGCCATACTCATTCCCAAAAACGGGAGTATTGTAAGCCCGGCAGTTGTTGCAGCCATAGTTAAAAATGTTTTTATTGGATGTTGAACAACTGATTTTACTATATTTACAGCGGTATCCTTAATTCCTTTAAAAACTAAATATGCTGCCTCACAAAACCCGACTTTTTTCTGTTTTGAAAAAGTATTATTATATTCCGAAACGTTATTATTTCTAAAATCGACATTATTCCTTGAATAACGGGAATAATTACTTTCAGTATTTCTTAAACTATTTCCGAAATTAACAAATGACATGCACTTCACTTCCTACTTATAAATATATAAAAACATCTGAGACGGACATATTTCAATCGTTAAATAAAATTAAACAATTTGTTACAAAAATTTGCAAAAGTAAGGTGGCGGCTTCGCATTGCGGAACATAAAAGCCGTCGCCTTTGCGTTATTAAAACACAAAATATGTTTATTTTTTATTTGCTCTGCTCGGGCGGAGGAAATTTTTTTAGAAAAAGCGGATTGGCACCAGAGAGTGGAGCCTGCGGCACGTCAGTGCAACAGCGAAACTCGTTTATCGCCGCCAACCAAGCGGTAAGCAAAAAAGATAACGGCTGATGCTGCAATTGTTTTTATTGATTTGCGTAGCAAATCAAAAGTGCATTGTGCGTCGCAAGTGTGTTTTGCCTTCTTTTTCCAAAATCTTTGATTTTGTGAAAAATGGCGTCACGCACAGTGACCTTTTTTTCTTGGATTGGCGGCGATAAACGGGCACGCATCAGCCTTAGGATGATGACTTCAGCCCTCTGCCGCCAATCCGCTTCTTCGGCGGTACCGGTTCTTTTTTCTTTTTGCGTCGATATCAAAAAGCGGATTTTTGCCCAAGGGTGCAAGCCAATCGGCTTTAGCCGATTGCGATACCCGTTTATCGGCAAAAACCAAGCAGAAAAAAGAATGGGTGTCTTTCATTTTAAAATCATTGTAAATAAATAATTAATTTAATATAAATAAATGATAAAAATTGACAAAACAGATTGTATAATTATATATAGAAATGTAAGGATAAAAAAAGAAGGTAAAAAATGGCATTCAGTTTAGTAAATTTATTATCAACAATTACATCACCTGCAACAGTGCAGGTCAATACAAATACGAACAATAATCCGTTTGCGTCTCCGGATATTTTAAATAACAAAAAAGATTTTTATGCAAAAAATCGACCGGTACCGGGCGGATATTTTGCGGGATATTATAATGGGAAACCCAATATAGTAGGGCGAAAACTCTTTATAGAAGTTTAGTTTAGGTATAGAGAACGGTTATTTTTTAAGTATTTACTCTTGAAACACACTTTTTTTGTGTTGTCAAGAGTTTTTTCTTTTTTGTAAATCTTTCTTAATTTAATTTAAAATTAGTACACATTTGTAGATTTTTAATTTTGTTTTGTGATATTGTGATAATTGTTGGCGGATGAGAGATTTTTTGTCAATATAAAAATTATGTTGTATTAAGAAATAGTCAGGAGAAGGATATGTCAGAATACTTAACCAAAGAGGAAATCAGACAGTGGAGAAGTTCTCTGGAAAAGATAACTTTGGAAGAATATGCTCAAAGATTAGGCAAAAAATTAGAGGAAGAAAAAGAAACGGAAGATATAGGAGATGTAGTAATGCATCGCATAGCTAATGAGGATTATACTTCATCATACAATCCTCCGGCACTTGAAAAAATAATTACAATCGGTTCAAAAGCTTTTTCAAAAGAAAAAGAAATAACCGCAATAAAAAAATCGGCTGTTAAAAAGCATGCAAAAAAAGTTGAGAAAACACCGAAGATTAAAGTTAAAATTGAGCAACCTGTTGAAGATGACGGTTTGAATATATCATTTTCAAAAAATCTTACAGTCAGAGAACAAACAGTTTTTGAATATTTTGTTTCTCACAAAAACTGTGTTGTTTATGCAAAAGAATTAGCTGAAATTTTGGATTTACCGAGAGATTATGTATATAAATACATTAAAAATCTACGTGCAAAAATTAACGGAGATGCATTGTATAACGCAGAAAACGGCGGTTTCATTCTAAAAGTATAGTTTTAAAGGTAAATGCCGTGACAAACAACAATGATAACAAAAAGAAAAAGTTGAAAGTCGCTTTCCCTCATATGGGAACGATTTATGTTGCTTGGGGTACGGCACTTCGTAAAATGGGGTTGGAGCCTTTTATTCCGCCTTATTCAAGTAAGCGTACACTTTCTTTGGGTGCAAAGTATTCTCCGGAAGCAATTTGCCTGCCGTACAAACTGATTTTAGGAAATTTCATTGAAGCCTTGCAAGGCGGGGCTGATATGGTAGCAATGATTTCTTCTCCCGGTATATGCCGATTGGGAGAATACGGTCAAAGCATTAAAAATGTTCTGAAAGAGTTGGGTTATGAGGACAAATATATTGAATTGCAGCTTTATGACGGTTTTGCCGGCATGTGGCGATTTATGAATGAATTAGGAGTTACAAATCCCATTACTATTATAAATGTCCTTATAATCGGAGTAAACAAGGTATTTACAATGGATAAGCTTGAAAAAGTTTTATCTTTTTACCGTGCAAGAGAAATCACTCCCGGAACTGCCGAAAAGGCTTTTAATAAAGGCACAAAATGGGTTTACGAGGCAGACACGCTCAGAGAATTAAGAAAAGCGGAAAAACGTGCTGTTGAAGAAATAAGAAAAACTCCGATTGACAAAAACAGAGACATTTTATATGTTGATATAACAGGTGAAATCTATCTTGTTTTGGACTATTTTTCAAATCAAAATGTTTTAAGAGAACTCGGAAAAATGGGAGTTCAAACAAGAAGAAGTCTCACTGTTTCAGGTTTTTTAAGAGATGCTATTATTCCAAAATGGATGAAGAAAAAGAATCTTGAAACACACTTGGAGCGTGCACCGAAACTCGCAAGACCATGGTTGAAACGTGATATTGGCGGCGATGCTCTTGAAGTTATAAGTGATGTGCATTTTGCCAATCGGCAGAAAAAAGACGGTATTATTCACATTTCGCCGTTTACTTGCATGCCGGAAATTATGTCACAAAATATCTTCCCTAAAATGAGAGAAAATGTAGATATCCCGATTTTACCGTTGATTATGGATGAACAAACAGGTAAAGCCGGATATTTAACAAGACTTGAAGCATTTGTTGATTTAATGCGACGTAAAAAACGTAAAAGAGAAATGGAATTAAAAAACAAATAAAAAATAAAATAGCTTTTCAAACCTTTATAAAAAATAATTCAAACGAATGGTTTACTTTTTTTAAAACATCATTAATATATAATTGTAGAATTAAAATAGGAGCGAATTATGAGTTACACAGGTAAAGGTTTATTTACACAGGCTACAACGGCTTTATCAAGCACTTTCACAGCTTTGGCTGAATCAAACTCCGGTGCGGTTACTATGCAGTCATTAAAAAATGCAATAAGTAAAAAAACAGATGATACTTCACTAAACACATCATTTATAAGTTACTTGTCAACAAATTTTTCAAGCATTGACCAAAACGGCGACGGAACAATTGACGAAAAAGATATGAATAATTTTCTTGATACAATGAGCCGAAAAGGAATGACTTATGAAGAGATTGCGACTTTGTGTGCAACAAACGGTTCTAACAGTCTTGTTAACACTGTTTTAACATATTTTGACGAAATTGATAAAAACGGCGACGGCAGGGTAACAAGTGAAGAAATTACCGCTTTCAGTATGGAAGAAGAACGTGACAAATTGCAAGACGAATTTGGCAAGTTTAAACCTACATCAATGAGTATCTTTTATGAAGCGGATTCATCTGCTGATGATTGGACAAGTGTAATGAGTAAAGCAAACCGAAATTCTATGGGAAATAATTCATAGTATTTATATTATTAATTTTTTTAAAGCGGCATTTTTTATGTCGCTTTTTTATTTTTATTCAGTTATTACTTTTGGATAATCAGTGTCCATCTTTTCAAATGCAGCATACAATCCCGCAGGTTTTATGTTGCAAGCATCCATAAATTCCTGCATTAATTCATTATATATTTGTTTATTTTTATTTAACTTCTTTTGGGTTTTCTTATAAGATTCAATAGCTTGTTTTACAGGTTCCGTTAATTCTTTTTGTTCAAGCTCCGCAATAAGAGTTTTTACTTTTTCTTCAATTATAATCTCGGCTTTCATTCTTTGAGATGGTAATATATCATTTTTTCTTATTTTTTCTATGGTTTCTTCATTAAGTTTTTTAATCTCTCTTGTCAGTTCTGTTTCATCAATCAATTCCATCAGTTTTTTTATCTTTTTATGTCTGAGTAAAAGCGTTTTATAAGCCTTTTCTATAAATTCATACAATTGACGTCTTTTTTGGTGTAAATTAATGTGAACCAAAATAAGACAAATCAAAACAAAACTCAAAATAACAAAAACTACGCTCATAGAAAACCTCAAAATTAAGTACACACACTATATTATACCACTTTTTTTGAAAAATTTCAAGGTTTAGTTCAAATTTTAATTTTTATTTTATTGAACCAATTCCAAAAGTTTTTCTTCATCCGCATTTAAAATTTCTTCCCGAAATTTGTTTATACTATCCCATTTCTCTTTAATTTCGTCGTATTCCTGAGTATTCATAACCTCTTCAAACGATACAGGTGTTAAAAAATCCAATTTAAAAACTTCTCCGTCAAAAGAATTTATCTTTATAGCTTGTGCTTCATTCAGTGCTTCAAGTGCAAATTCAGTCAACCTTTTATCCGTACCAATGGCATCAGATGCGGCATTAATATCAAATGTTCCGTCTTTATTATGAGCCGCATATTTTGTCATTCCTAAAATTTTATTCATTAACTCTTTAAGACTTGTAAAACTATTATCATTGCTCATAAAATGAATATTTTGCGGATTGACGGTTTCCACTATCTTTTTCATTGCGGTCTCATCAGCAGGATAATCAAAAAACATAAGATGAGGCATATTCTCTCTCGGGACAAAAGAAGTTTTGGGAAACCCCGCTTTTAGCAATTCATTTTTCTGTAATGAATTGTTTGTATAAATAAATATTTTTTGTTCGTTTTTGGTTACAAAATCACATACCTGAGGCAAAATATTTTTCTTTTTTCTATGGTCGTATATTCTGAATTTCTTTTTATTCTCCTTATAATGAGCATCTTGAACGTCAAGCTGCAATGTAGTATTACCGTTAAATGTGTTTATTCTCGGATAAAAAGCTATATCAATGGGTGAGGTTTCATCAATATCAAAAGTTTTTTTGTTCCAAAAAACACAATCAAAAGTACTGTTGTCTGAATCTTTGCAAATAAATTTCAAATGATTTTGCTTTTGACCTATAAGTTTCTGTTCCTGAAATTTTAACCCCTCAACTGCAAGAACCGGATATGGGTTTTTTGCTCCGCAAGGTTCAAGTACTTCAAGATTCCCGATAAGCTTTTCATCTAATTCATTAGGCTTTAACTTCAAATCAATATCCAAAACAGGTGTCATATCAAGGTCTTTTGAATATTCCTCCGCCAAAGCATATATTTTTTGTTTTATTTCTTCCAG
>JAFSWA010000080.1 GCA_017444705.1 bacterium | reverse complement strand
TGTCGCATAAGTCGAAAACTTGAACCCCCTTTTATAATCAAATTTATCAACTGCATGAATTAATCCGAGGCTCCCCTCCTGAACCAAGTCCATAAACAAAACTCCCTGTCCCGTATATTTTTTTGCTATACTTACAACTAATCTCAGATTCGCCTGAATAAGTTTCTTTCTTGCTATTTTTGCTTCTTTCTCTTCTGCAGAAGTGATTTTTTCGCCTAATTTCAATTCCTCATCTTTTTTCAGTAACTTAATTTTTCCGATTTCTTTCAAATAGTATTGTAAAGTATCTTCTTGCTTCGGTATAACAGTAAAAATATCCGCTGCCCCTTGTTCTGTTTCATTTTCCTCATATTCATTGTTTATCATCAAAATTATCCTCCTATTTAACTAATTCTGACCCTCACATTTTTTATGACGAAAAAAGCAGAAAAAAAGTTCCCAAAATTTTTTAAAAATTTTGTAATAATTTGTTAAGAAAAATCAGACATCAAATTTTCCTTGAAAGATTTTGAAAAATCATATTTTTTATCAGGCGGGAATAAATAATACTCACCCTTTCCGTCAGTGTCGGGGATAAAATAGCAGCCTGCTTTTTCCAATCGTGCTTTTTTCTCATAGAGAAAAATTGCGTTTCCGTCTTTATCGGTTATTTTTACTGCTGCACTGTGCCATGGAGTCGGTAAATTTTTCTTTATTCTATTTAGAAAAATACCGATTTTACCTTGTGTATCATAAATGGGTGTTGAGTGAACAGATAATCTTAAAAAAGGCTCTTTATATAAACTGTTAATAAATTGATTATATGATTCAGCCGCACATATTACTCCGAATGCTGCCTCATTACCAAGTTGACGGCTCTTTTTGCAGCTGATTTCAGGATTTATTGAATGAATATCTTTTGCATAAAAATCTCTCATATATTGATAATAGGTTCTAAAAAAAGAATTTGTTTTTATCATATTCCTGATTTTTTCTTTATCCGTAGGAAACTCCGAAAACAGCATGACTCTTTTTTCTTCATTTGTCCCTTCAAAAAAATCATCAAGCGATAATATTTGAATTTCTTTCTGACTTTGTTTTTTTAATATATCTTTGTTTGAACTAACGTATTTTGTTACGGCATCATCTGATGAACCAAAAATTGTACCGACAAAAATTCTCCCGTCCGCAAAAATTCTAAAATTTGACCCGTACGGATAAACAGATTTTATGTTTTTTGTTAATTCTTGCAAATGTTCAAGTGTTTCATATTCCGCTCTGTCTGCAATATCGGAAATAACTTTTTTCTTATTTGGGCTTTTTAATGAAAAACCTACAATTGCAATTTGTAACGGTTCTGATTTATCTATTGAGGGTAAAATCCTTTTTGAAATATTATCACTTAAATATGAATAATCGCTTCTTGTAAGTGTATCCCCCTGAAAAGGACGTCTGTACGACAAAATAACATCCGCGACATTTTGTGCGACTTTTTGTGTTGTCGTTGATTTGAATGAAATATTTTCTTTTAATGAAATAACCCTCATATTAAAATTAAATACAAAATAAAATTTTTTGGACAAAACGTAAAGATTTATTAAAATAAGACTGGGCAAATTTGAAAAAATGTGCTATAATTATAGTATGTTAAGGATAATTTTAGGAAATATAAACTGTTTTTCTTTTGACACATGAGGTTTTTGTCCTTGAAAGATGTGTGTCTTTCGCTCGGATTTAACTTTCAGGATGGGTCGCTGTTCTGAGAACGGGTTAAAACCGAAAGTTTTATATAAAGAAAAAAAGGAAGGTTTATAATGAAATCATCTGCATTATATTTTGCAATATTGTGGGTTTCAGTTTCCGCTATATTTTTCGGATTTACTGCCTCAGAATATTTGGCAAATACAGATACATTGGGTAAAGACGGGTTGTTTGTCGTAATAATGTCACTGCTTGTCTTTTTAACAGGGCTGTTTTTTGCCGTTAACTATCAAAAAATTACTCTTTATTTAGAAAATTATAAAAGAGAAAAACATATTTAACAGCATAAAATGTAAATTTATATTTTAAATAGACCGGGGCTTGAAATTTCAAGCCCCGTTTTTAATATTTATTCAATCATATCAATTCTTTTTTTGTGCCGACCGCCCTCAAAGTTAGTTTTTAACCAAGTATCAACAATATCGAGTGCCAAATATTCGCCTACTACTCTTGCCCCTAAACAGAGAATGTTGGCGTTATTATGAGCTCTTGAAACTCTTGCGGAGTATGTATCACAGCACAGAGCAGCTCTTATTCCTTTAAATTTGTTTGCAACAATAGACATCCCGATTCCCGTGCCGCAAATCAAAATGCCCTTATCAAATTTTCCTTTCGCAATTTCTGCGGAAACTTGTTTTGCTATTTCAGGATAATCCGATGCTTCTTTAATGTAAATTCCAAAATCTTCAAACTCAATATCCCTTGCTTTCAAATAATCAATAACCTTTTGTTTAAGGTCAAAACCACCGTGGTCGCAGCCTATTGCGATTTTCAATTTTTCCATATTTAATCCTTTCTTTTTACTTTGTTATTCTATCATTTTTTTTTTTACTCGTCCAGCAAATGTTTATTAAATGACCTTTTATTTAATAAATCTCAATAAACATTGATGCTATTATCAGCAATTTTACTTGTCAGAGTAAAATTACAGCTGATTGCTCGATATGTATAGCAAAAGTACAAAAATATACAGGTCAGATTAATAAAATCAGACCTGTATGTTTTTTGTTTTTATAGCAATCTATTTAAAATTCAAATTCAATTCTTTTACAACGAGGTCTGTAATATTAACCGCACCGAATGCAACGGAATTTCCGTTCAAAACCAATGCGTAATTATTAGCTTTTGCAACCTTTGATATAGCAGCATTTATATTATTTTGAATTTTTGTGCTTTGTTGTTTTTGATATGTAGCCAATGCGTCTAATTTCGGTTGAATTTGTTTTTTTGCATTAGCCTCAATTGTTTTTTTGGCAGTTTCGTCTTTTGTTGCAGTCAATTTTTTGTTTGCATCTGTCAAAAGTTTTTGAATCTCTGTTTGTCTTTGTTTTACGCTGTTTGTATAATTAGCGGCAACTGTATATTTTGCCATAATTGTATTAATATCAATAAAACCGTAATTATCTTTTGCCATTGCAAAACCGCAAGACATGAACAACAATACAAACAAAGTAATTATTTTTTTCATAACTCATACTCCCTAATTTTTAATAGAACTGGGGCGGAAGGACTCGAACCTCCGAAATGCCTGGACCAAAACCAGGTGCCTTACCACTTGGCGACGCCCCATTGGTAATATTATTTTATAAAGTCCAAGCTTTGTTGTCAAGTTAAAGTTAAAAAAGGAATACTTTTGTATTCCTTTTTATTTTTAAATCACATATCTTTATCTCAGATAACTGTTATGGTTTTGGCATTTTAGACCATTTCAGAACATATGCGGTCGGATTTGTTGCCAACTTATCCTTTGAACAGTCTTTATATGAAATGTTACATAAATCAAACACTTCATATTTTTTGCTTGAAAAATACGGGTTGAATTTTTTTGCGGCTACATCATATAATGTGTTATCTTTTTTAATATTTGCACCGATACTAAACGGGAATACGTCTACACCGATACGGTTTTCGCCTTCTTTGCCGTTTATATCAAAAAATCCTATACCTGTATCCGAATCATAATCACTAATATCAACCAAAATAGTTACATTATCTCTTAATTTATATACTGCAAGATTTTTACTGTTTCTGTCATAGTATTTGCTAACTCCCAAGGCTGAATTAGACTGCATGCTGCCGTCAAAAGTCTTTGTATATTCAGGCAGCCAATCAATTTTTGATATTTCCTGACCTTCTATATGTTTTCCTCTCGCATCTAAATCTACGTTTGAAGCAACAACAGGAAGATGTTTTGCTATTCCGTTAAAGATAAGTTTATTATCCATTTCTTCATCTCTTGCATCTCTTATACAAAGAGTAATGTCCCCGCTGCAATTATTATCCTTTTGCCATGCCACAGCAGCAGTTTCCAACATTTCATATACTGCCTGTACCTTATCAACGGTAACTTTGTTTTTTGTTGCACTGGATGCTTCTTTTCCGACAATCAACCCTATCAATATAACAAATAATGATGCCAATGCTAATTCTGACAGAGTGAATGCCAACTTGTTTCTTCGTCTGTAATAATACTTCGTCATATTTTCACCTTTACTCTTTTGCTTGCGTAAAATACTCACAAAACCAACTGCAACCTTAGTATATCGTAATTACAGTTACTCGTCAATATTTTACTCTTGTACATTTCTCTTATATTATTATAAAAGTTTTTGTAAAAAATAAATTGCTGAATTTTAAAAAATTGTTATATTTTTTAACATTTATAATTAGAATTTTATTCCCGCAATTTTTGCAAGTATTTTTATCTGTCTTGAAAGGCTTGTAGCTGCTTTTGCAGTATCAGTTATAGCTGCTGTTGTATCATTTATTTCCAATAAAAGGGCTGTTCTGTTATCATCAACCGTAGCTTTTTTTATCGTTGTCGATGCAAGTTTTAAGTTATCTTTTCCTATTTCTACATATTTTTGACCGGCATCTGAAATGGTGTTTATGTTTTTTACAAGAGTTTCTTTTGATGAATCATCTGTCAATGCAAGAAGTGCAACTATTTCAACTTTATTATTATTAATTATCGTTGAATAATCATTGTAGATTTGGTTTAATGCCGTTAATTTTTCTATGTCATCAGTTTTCTTATTTGCTTCCGCAACCTTTGATTTTATTGTCTTTGTTTCCTCTGTTCCGGAAATTATTGAAACAGTTGATAAGAATGCACTTTGAACCTCTTTATCAATATTTATCGTTTTTGTCATGTTTGTTTTTAATGATGTTTCTATCTCTTCCTTTATTGAGGTGTTAGTAACCGTAGTTTGACTTGATGACAGACCAAACAAGGCTCTGAAAAAATCTCCCCATGAAAAAGCATTTGCATTTAGTGGTGTGATTAGCATTAAAGCTATTGCAATTAATAATATTTTTTTCATATTTATTCTCCTTTTACTTACATAATTAATTGACTATATAAAAATAATATTTTCAAATCATTTT
>JAFSWA010000079.1 GCA_017444705.1 bacterium | reverse complement strand
TTTCAATACCTATTGTATCAATTCCGGCAGAACATCCTCTCCAATGTTTTATACCCATAAACGGTGTTAATTTTGAATAATAGCCGGTACAATCAGCTTCTGTTATCATAATTAAATCTTCATATTTTTTCTTATTGTCGGCAATAAATTTTGCTACGGAATAATAATCCTGATCAGTAATTGCCCATTCTTTCGGCATACGACCTCTTATATTTGCGGTTTGAATCTGCCAAACATCAACACTATGGTCAAGAAGTACATTTTTAATACCTTCAAGCTGGTCAATATTGCCCTTGTGAATTGTAGAAACAGTCGCAATTTTGAACCCCTCTTGTTTTAATCTGTCATAAACCCACATAAGATGGTCAAAAACGCCCTCTTTTCCTCTGATATAATCATGAGTTTGGGCATTGGCACCGTCAAGGCTAAACCCTAAATATGTAAGCCCGACTTCTTTCATTACATCAATAATATCATCATTAACAATAACTCCGTTTGAAATTGCATTACATGTCATTCCGAAATGAATTATTCTCTGAGCCAAAACAGACCAATCTTTTCTCATAAAAGGTTCGCCGCCCGAAAGGACAATTCTTTCGCACCCAAGCTCCGCCAACTGCTCAATTAAATCCAAAGCTTCACCTGTTGTCAATTCTTTGGGTCGCTTTTCAATATTGGCATTTGACCCGCAATGCAGACAATTTATATTGCAGCTTAATGTAATTTCCCAAACAGCAGTTCTTATTTTATACATAAATTTTTCCTCTTTTATATCATTTTAGCGTTTTTTTTACTTTTTGTAAAGAATTGTAAAAATTCTTTTGTAATAATTAAAGTTTTATCAATTTCTGCCGATATAAAAAACAGTAGTAGATAAGGAATAAAATTATGACATTTGATGCGGGAAATTTTTTTACAAATTTATTTAATAACATAGGGAAAATTACGGAAACATCTGCGAATTCGGGTAAAAAAACCGAAAATCAAAATGCAAACACTTATGAAACAAAATATTTGCCGGATGAAGCACAAGATGAAAATATTTCAACTTCAAAAGATATGTTAATGTATGGTATTCCGAGAGAGAATATTGCAATGTATGCTGTTCCAAAACCCGAGCCGACAGAGGAATATACCGAAGTAAAATATGGGATACCGAATCCGGAGCCTACATTTGAAGATGTTGCAAGGTATGCTGTTCCAAAACCCGAGCCGACAGAGGAATATACCGAAGTAAAATATGGGATACCGAATCCGGAGCCTGCACCTACGGAAATTGTTTCATTGTATGCAGTGCCAAGTCCCGAGCCAACCTCTGAGCCGATTGATGTAGTAAAATACGGTGTTCCTGAACCGACGGTAACACCGTCCCCGACGACATCTCCGACTCCGTCTAATCCTTGGAGAACAAATCTTTCTAACTTATTTACACGCATTTTTAACACCGGAACTTCATCCTTTATGCAAAGAATGAACAATTTCTTCAAAAATCTGTTTTCATTCTGGCGTTAAGTTTGAAATAAAAAATTACATTTTAACAAATCTTAATAAATATTCCGAGAAATATCAATTTTTATTGATAAAAAAACTTTATATATACATAAGGGAATTTTATTAGGGATATTAATTATTATGGCAGATTTCGGAGTTAAAAATTTTGTTACAAAACCGCTAACACCAGCGAATAATAATCAACTATGGTGCAGAGATATTTCAAAAGATAAACTTGTAAAACGGGAAAAATTACAACAAATGGCTCAATTAGCATTTAAGCAAACTGATAATGAAAATTACGCATAATTTCCGCCAACTATACAATTTTTAAATCCTTATATTTTATATTATAATTAAGGTATGAAATACCTTATTTTGGCAAAAAAATTATTTTTTATAATTTTGGGGATATTTATTATTACGGAATTTTTGTTTCTTCTTTCCCCTAAAATTATCAATCTTAATAACCATAAAAAAGAGGTCAGTGCGTTTACAAAGAAAATTATCAATACGGATTTTACTTATGATAATCTGACGTTTAAAACTTATCCCGATTTTTCGATAAGATTAAAAGCCGAAAATGCAAAACTTGAAAATCTTGCGAATATAAAAGAACTTAATATGAAATTGGGATTTTTAAAGTTAATTTTAGGGAAAATTACACTTAAAAATCTAAAAATTAATAATTCTTCTATAAATATAATTGTTTATGAAGACGGCTCGACAAATCTTGATAAAATATTACTGCCAAAACCATTTGAAGTTGAATTAAAAAATTCTGACTGTAAAATTAACAATTATAATTTATTTTTAGAAGAAAAAAAATCCGGACAAAAAATTAATATTAACGGAGATTATATATCCTCAATAATTAAAAAAAATAATATAGATGCTTCAATAAAAGGGGATATAATTTCTAAGAATGAGAATGCAAAAATAGATTTAAAAATTCAGATTCCTCTGCCTGATATAAAAACAAAATTCAAAAATACCGGTAAGTACATTCTTTTAACAGGATATATCAAAAATCTTAATATCGATAATTTTGAAGAATTTATAAAAACATATATTTCAAATGACATAAAAAATATCGACGGAATTATAAATGCGGAATTTACTCCCGATTACAATAATAATGAATTAAAATCAATAAATACAAATATTCTTCTTGATAATTTTAAAATAATAAGCAGTAAAAAAGAAAACTCCCTTATTATAAAAGGGAAAAATTACATAAAAGCAGAAACAATAGTTAATAAGAATAATTTAAACATAGAGAGTTTTGAATTTTCGGGTGACGGTTACAAAATCAACGCCAAAGGGATTATAGAAAATTACAAAGCCAAAAATTCAAAAGCAGATTTTGATATTGATATAAATAATTCAAAGGTTGAAGCTCTTTATTGGATGCTGCCTTCAAACTTATTTACCGAAAATGAAGAGATAAGAAAAATAAAAAAATACGGAGCTTACGGAATAGCAAACGGAAATTTGCAAATTAAAGGAACTTTTGCAAAACCTGAAATCTACGGTAAAGTAGATTTTAAAGATGTTTGGATTTTAGACGGTTTACCTGATAATGTCCCGAAAGCAGAAGTAAAAACTAATTTCAGAAAAGATACAGTTGATGTTGATGTAAAGGTTTGGGCAACAGAAAAAGAATATGTTACGGTTGTCGGTTACAGTAACTTCTTTGATTTAGCAGACAACGAATATCAGATAAATTCCACTGAAAATGTGCCGCTTGCCGTTGCACAAAAAATGCTCCCGCCCATCAGTGATGTTTTGGGCTTTATGATTGGACCCGTTCCGATTATGAATATTAAAGGATTGGGCAATATTGATTTGAATGCAAAAGGGTCAAAAGAAAATCCTGATTTAAGAGGATATTTTGTCTTTAAAAATGCCTCGGCAGAGTTTAACGATATAAGGATTTTAAAACTTGAAAATGCAAACGGAAAAATCGATTTTAAGAAAGATAAAGTATATTTCAAAAATGATTCGGGAACGATTTTAGGAAAACCCGCAGAAATTTCAGGAGTTTCTGATATAAAAATTGATATAGATTATTCGGCAAAAGTTAATGACGTTTCTATGTCAAAATTGTTAGAAACCTTGAAAACAAGCCCTATGCTTAAAGATTATGCCAAACAAGTCAAAATACTCAGCGATATAGAAGGAAACGGGGATATTTTGCTCAATCTAAAAGGGCATATTGATAATCCAAAGATGATTACAAACCCTGATGTAATTAAATTTATAAAACCGAAAGGTTCTGTCAGTCTAAAAAATGCAAAAGTAACCCTTAATTACCCAAAAGCATCACTTCTCAATACAAACGGGGAAATAAAAATTGATAATAATAAAGTTGAAATGGATTTAGCGGCAGATTTATTTACCTCTCCAATAAAAATTTCAGGCAAGATTATTAATAATAATGCTAATTTGAATATAACTTCTTCAAAAATAAAATTAATTGATTCTGCTAAATTCCTTATTGGGTTTTACAGAAACAATATTAAAAATTTAAATAATATTTCAACTTTTACAACATTTACACTTGATATGAATTACAAAGGTTCTGCGGAGAATATAAATTTAAACGGAGTTAACTTAAAAGCTTCTTTTCCGTCAAAAAGCACATCAACTTTTCCGATAGATGTTCTTTCCGGGGTTTTATCAGTCAAAAACGGAAACCTGAAAGCAGAAAATATAAATTCAAAATTCTATAATACAACAGCTTTTGTTAACGGAAAAATTGATAATTTATTCAAAAAACCCGTTGTAAATATGGATTTATCACTTATGAAATTCGATTTATCAACAATAAATAACATTAAAAATTCTTCGATAATCCCAAATAAATTCAGGAAAATTCTTAATGCTTATAAAGATTATAAAGGTACAATCAGTGCAAAATTACATATTATAAACAACAATATAAACGGAAACATCTGGCTCAGAGATATAAAATTTTCACATGCAATTTTGGATTATCCGTTTTCTGTTGCCTCATCAGATTTTATTTTTAAAAACGGAAACCTTGATATTAACAGTTTTAACGCTTTATTTGCCGGTACACCGATATTTATAAACGGCAAAATTAATAATATTATTAAAAATCCGGATTATAATATTAATTTTTCATCAAAATTATCAAAAGATTTTGTTGATAATTATATAAATACAAATCTCTCTTATCCGATAAATGTAAAAGGAGAAATTCTTCTGTCTTCCGAAATTCAGGGTACAAAAGACAATATTAACATAAAACCGTCAATGAAACTTGAAGAAGGTGCTGACATTTCTTATATGGGTGCAAATATCGGTGAAGAAAATTCAATAAGAGAGATTAAAGGGGATATTCAAAAATTGAAAAACAAATTGATAATCAAAAATATTGATTACTCAAAATATATTTATTCTCAAAACAACAGACTTTATCCTCTTTTGATGGTTAATATAAAAGCATCGATTAATGATATAAAAAATAAACCGTTTATTGAAGATTTTACCGTAAAGACACATAATCCGATAAGTGCTAATATTTTCAATGCAATATTCAAAAAGTCACTTGTTAAAAACGGAAATATGCAATGCGACTTAAAAATTACGGGATATTTTAACAATCCGAAAATTATCGGAAATACTCAGTTCAAAAATGTTGATATTCCTCTTTATGAAACTTATATTGACAATGTAAAAATTAATTTCAGCCCAAAATATATTGATACAAAAGCAAAAATTGATTACCTGAATTCTGATATGAATATATCTGCAAAAATCAGAAATAACGATTTTCGAAAATTGTATTTTGAAAATATTGAAATTGATTCTAAAAGAACCGATTTGAACAAAGTTCTTTATGTATTAAACGAAATCTCTTACAAAAATCCGATACAAATAGTCGGGCAGAATATGAAACAAAACACTGTATCCGCTCAACCGCCGATAGACTTAAAAAATCTTGTCATAGAAAGAGGCAGCATAAAAACAGATACAATATTATATAAAAATTTACCCGTCAGTAATTTTTCATCAAAGTTGAGTTTTAAAAACAATAACTTTAAACTTGATAATGTATCTATTGATATTGCCGGCGGGAAACTTAACGGAGAATTAGGTTACAATCTCGAAAAAGCACTAATTTCTGTAAATACAAAAACAAAAGGAGTTGATGCAAATAAAATTACCGAGGCACTGCTTGATATTAAAAACCAAATATATGGTAATCTTGACGGTTCTATTAATATTACAACTTTTGGTGCCGATGATATAGAACGAATTAAAAATCTTAACGGGGAATTAACATTCAGCGTTAATGACGGAAAAATGCCGAAACTCGGTTCACTCGAATATCTTTTAAGAGCAGGTAATCTTATTAAAAGCGGAATTTCCGGACTTACACTAAACAATATATCAGGATTGCTGCTTCCTGTTCAGCATGGTGATTTTGATACAATTCAAGGAAACTTAAAAATTAAAAAAGGTGTTATTAATGATATGAAAATCTATTCAAAAGGAAAAAATCTGAGTATTTTAATAACAGGTCAATATGAACTTGAATCTTCAAAAACAGACCTCTATATTTTGGGCAAAGTATCTAAAAACATAAATACCATTTTAGGTCCTATCGGAAATGCGTCTTTAAATTCATTTTTTAACCTTATTCCCGGAGTTAATCTTGACGGAATAAAAGATACTGATACAATAAAATACATTAATTCTATTCCCGAATTAAGTCTGCCAACCGACAAATTTCGTATTTTTAGAGCAAAAGTTGACGGGGACATCTATTCCGATTCTTTTGTAAGCACTTTTGAATGGGTTAATAAATAGAAAATGTATTTATAAAATGTTTTTCCCGTCTTTTGAATACATTTCTTTTCGTTCTTTGGCTATTTTTTCAATTTTTTCTTTGTAATCGGTTTTTAAATTTTCCATAGAATTTTCAAAGTTTTTCAAAACTTCCTTGATATTATCGTTATTATATTTCAACATATCATCAGCCATTGCGGTATTTGACATAGCGAGCCTTGTCATATCCCGAAAACCGCTTGACGCAAGCTGTTTTGCAAGCTCATTATTTTTTATTGAATCAAAAATTGCCTGCGAAATATACATAGGTGCGTGGCTAATCAATGCAACCGCCATATCATGCTCTCTTGGATTAGCTTTTATAATATTTGCACCTGTTTGATTTATAATCGTTTTTACTTTTTCAATATCAGCTTCATTTATATTATCAGACGGGCAAATAACCCATTTTGCACCCTCAAAAAGTTCTTTAAATCCCGCATCAAAACCTGATTCTGCCGTTCCTGCCATAGGATGTGAACCGATAAATTTATAAGGACGTTTTTTCTTCATCACAAATTCTTTTACAGATGCAACATCAAGTACAACGCAATTTTCATTAACAACATTTTCAAGTTCATCAAGAACACTGAGCGTAACAGAAATAGGAGAACAGACAAATACAACTTCGCAATCTTTAAGCGTTTTTATATCATTAGAACAAACTACATCATATTTTTTTGCTTTTTGGATTGATTCAGGGTTTCTTGTAACACAAATTATATCAAAACCGTGGTTTGATATAGCTTTCAGCAAAGATGCACCTATTAATCCTAATGATATTATTCCTATTTTCATAAATATATATTAACAAATATTCACAAATTTGCATAGTCAAAAAAATTTGTTTAGAATTAAAATATAGTCTAACCATTCCTTTCTTGACTTATGCGGCTTTATTACAGCCGCTTTTGTTTGTGAAATTAAGATTTGAACTGCAAATTCTTAACAAAAAAGTTTTTATATGATAGAATATAACTATAATTTTGGAGTGAAAAAATGACTACCGAACAAAAAAAGGTTCTAAAAGGAGCTGAGGTATTACTGGAATGTTTAAAATCCGAAGGCGTCGATGAGATTTTCGGATATCCCGGCGGAAGTGTACTTCCGATATATGAAGCATTATATAATGAGCCTGCCATAAAACATTATTTGGTTAGACATGAACAAGCGGCAGTACATGCAGCTGAGGGTTATGCACGTGCAACCGGTCGTCCCGGAGTTGCACTTGTTACATCAGGTCCGGGGGCTTGTAATACTGTTACGGGTATTGCCAACGCATATTATGACGGCTATCCTATTATTGTTTTTACAGGTCAGGTTTCTCTTAATCAAATAGGTAATGATGCGTTTCAGGAAGCTGATATAGTCGGAATTACCCGTTCCTGTTGCAAACATAATTATCTTGTAAAAGATTTGAAAGATTTGCCGAGAATCGTAAAAGAAGCTTTTCATATAGCAACAACCGGCAAACAAGGTCCTGTTGTAGTCGATTTACCAAAATGTATTTGGAGTAAAGAAATAGAGTTTGAATACCCGACAAAAGTTAATTTACCGGGGTATAATCCTAATTATGACGGTCATCCGGTTCAAATTTCAAAAGCATTAAAATTACTTTGTGATGCTGAAAGACCCGTTATAATTTCAGGCGGCGGAGTTTTATCTTCAAAAGCGGAAGAAGAATTAATAAAATTAGCACAAAAGTTAAAAGTGCCTGTTGCAACAACCCTTATGGGGATAGGGACTTTCCCTGACGATACTGACTTATCACTTGGAATGATAGGAATGCATGGAACATATCAGGCAAACCATGCCGTTTCCAATTGTGACGTGCTTTTTGCAGTCGGGACGAGATTTAATGACAGAATTACAGGCTGCCTCAAAAAATTTGCAAAAGGTGCAAAAATTATCCATGTGGATATTGATCCATGTTCAATTTCAAAGAATGTTCCCGTTTCAATACCGATAGTCGGGGATGCAAAAAATGTTCTTTCTAAAATGAATGAAGAATTTGATAAAGAACATTATGAAATTAATCCGGAGGTTAAACAAGTTTGGCTTGAACAGATAGCAAATTGGCGGAAAAAAGTCGCAATTCCGGCTTGTACAGGCGGAAAATTATGCCCGATAACTTTAATTAAAAAATTAAATGAATTAACAAAAGATTATAAACCGATTATTTGTACAGAGGTTGGACAACACCAAATGTGGGTCGCACAATTATTTAAATTCAGTGAACCTCGAAAACTTATAACATCAGGCGGTCTTGGTACAATGGGGTTTGGATTTCCTGCGGCAATAGGTTCTCAGGTCGGAGCAAAAGACAATCTTGTTTTGAATATTGCAGGGGATGGTTCTATTCAAATGAATATTCAGGAAATCGCCACTATTGTTGATTATAATCTGCCGGTTATTGTCTGCATAATTAATAACGGTTATTTGGGAATGGTTCGTCAATGGCAGGAAAAACTTTATGATAAACATTATTCTCAGACAAAAATTTCTTCACCCGATTATGTGAAATTAGCTGAAGCATACGGTGCAGTCGGAATCAGGGTTGAAAAAGAAGAAGAAATTGAACCTGCTATAAAAAAAGCAATTGATCTTAAACGACCGGTTATCATTGATTTTATCGTAGAAGAATTTGAAATGGTTTATCCTTGGGTTTTGGCGGGTAAACCGATAGATCAGGTATTACTCTCAAACGATTGTCCGATAGGTTAGGAGAAAAAGATGAAACATACAATTTCAGTATTGGTAAGAAATGAAGCCGGAGTACTTTCAAGAGTGGCAGATTTATTTTCAAGCAGGGGTTTTAATATTGAAAGTTTGACTGTTGCTCCGACTATTGACAGAGAATTTTCCCGAATAACTATCGTTACTGAGGGAGATGATATCGTAATCGAACAGATTACAAAACAATTGAACAGACTTATACCGACATTGAAAATTGCAGATTTGACAAAAGAAGAGGCAATGGAATTTGAACTTATTTTGTGCAAAGTTAAATCAAAAGAGAAAAATCGTTCTGAAATATTGAGAATTGCGGAAATTTTCGGGGCGAAAATAATTGATACAACATGCGGTGTTTATACATTACAGATTGTCGGTGATGAAAGACAAATTAATTCATTTTTAGATTTAATAAGACCAATGGGGATAAAAGAACTTGTTCGCTCCGGTCAGGTTGCAATTTCAAGAGAAAATCAGTTTATTAATATCAAAACTATGAACTGAGTTTTTGTAATTTAGATATTAATTCTTTAAATGAGTTTGTATTAGGTCTGCTGCGATAAATAATTAAAACACAATTGACACACAGATATTTTTGCGATATTCTAAGATGTAGATATGGCTCGTTAGCTCCGAGTGGAGCGAAGCGGAACGGTTACAAATTCGTTAGAGCAGACCTCTGCTCTGCCAACCGCTCAAAACTAAACAAGATTATGGCTCGTTAGCTCCCACGTTGAGCAAAGCGAAACGAATACAAAAATCGTTAGAGCAGCATCT
>JAFSWA010000078.1 GCA_017444705.1 bacterium | reverse complement strand
TTGAGATGCGTTTTGGGTTGCACCGGATGCAAGTGCATTTACGATAGAATATATTTCCTGTAATTTTTCGGCACCTTTAATATTATTTGCCCCTAAAAATACCATTAATTTTGACAACTTTGTTGCGGCATCTTTTCCGTTAATATTCATCATAGTCAGTATTTTCATAAACTCAGCATTTGTAATATTTTGGTTTTTGTTGGTAATCATTTTTAAAAGCTGACTTAAATCATCAGGTAAATCAAGCATACTTTTTATGAAAGCGGATTTATCAGCCTGAGTAAATTCTTTCAGAGCCTCTTGTGTTTGTAAAAGGCTTTCTTGAAGTTCCTGACTAATAGTCTGATTTTTTTGAATTTGCGGATTGTTTTCAAGATTAAATTGCGGTAAAATTCTGCCTCCGTTTACGGTAGAACCTGCCTGAGCTCCGTTTGTAAAAATACTTGTGTTAGCAAAATTGTTGCCGACGTTGTTATTTCTGCCGGCAGTTATTCTTGCTGTTGTGTTAACCAATGACGTAAGCTGATTAAATAAATTTACGAAATTACTTGCCATAGTCATATTATAACAATTTTTGTCAAATAATCAATTATTTGTGACAATAATAAAATTTGATATACAAAACCGAATAATTATAGTATTATAAAAATATAGTATTAAGGAGAAAGGATTATGATAAAAGAATTACCCAATATCGCCGTTTTAGGTGCAACCGGTGTTGTAGGCAGAGAGATTTTAAAAGTTTTAACTGAAAATAACACCCCTTATAAATCAATAAAATTTTTGGCAAGTGCCCGTTCGGCAGGGTCTAAAATAGAGTTTAAAGGTCAGGAATATACTGTTATTGAAACAACTCCGGAAGTTTTTGACGGAATTGATATTGTACTTGCATCCGCAGGCGGTTCAACAAGTTTGAAATATGCCCCTGAGGCTGCAAAAAGAGGCTGTGTTTTCATTGATAATTCGTCTGCTTTCAGAATGGAAAAAGATGTTCCGCTTGTTATTGCCGGTGTTAACGATGAAGATTTGAGAAAACATAACGGAATTATCGCAAATCCGAATTGCTCAACTTCGCAGCTTATGCTTGTATTAAAGCCCTTGCATGATTACGCAAAAATTAAAAGAATGATAGTTTCGACATATCAGGCTGTATCCGGTGCGGGATTAAAGGCTATAAATGAGCTTAAAGAAAGCACTCCTGTTATTTTGTCGGGGGGAAAATATGAGCCTGTTGCATTCAAAAAGCAGATAGCATTCAATGTAATTCCGCAAATTGATTCATTTGTTGAAAATGGCTATACGAAAGAAGAAATGAAGGTTACTAATGAAACAAGAAAAATTCTGCACCTTGAACCGGATACCCCGATTAGTTGTACGGCAGTAAGAGTACCCGTTTTTAACGGTCATTCGGAAGCTGTTACAATTCAGTTTGAAAAAGAGCTGACTCCGGAAAAAGCAAGGGAATTGCTTGAAAATGCGTGGGGTGTTGAGGTTGTTGATAATCCTGATGAATATGAATATCCGACTCCGGCACTTGCAAGCGGAAAAAATCCTGTTTATGCAGGTCGTATAAGAAAAGATATTGCACTTGATAATGCGATTTCGCTCTTCTGTGTTGCCGATAATCTGAGAATCGGTGCGGCTTTGAATACGGTAAGACTCGCCGAAAAAGTAATAGAAATGGGACTTTATTAATGTACGATTATTTTTCGGGAAAATTAAGTGCAAAAACGTCAACAACTAATATAACCGCAACAATTGAATGCGGCGGTATAGGTTATTTGATAAATGTAAACAACA
The DNA here is from genome assembly GCA_017444705.1 of bacterium. Lineage (GTDB taxonomy): Bacteria > Cyanobacteriota > Vampirovibrionia > Gastranaerophilales > Gastranaerophilaceae > RGIG3525. The sequence continues at coordinate 7,137 of JAFSWA010000078.1, read as the reverse complement.
GAACTCTTGCTGAATTACCGCCGTTAAATGAGCAGGTGAAACTTTATGTTTCTCTTATTCATAAAGAGGATTCAATGAGTCTTTGCGGTTTTATTCACAAAGAGGACAGAGATATTTTCAATATTTTACAATCTGTATCCGGAGTCGGAATGAAAATGGCATTAACGCTTCTTGATGAATTTAGCGGGTTTGATTTGATTTCTGCCGTAATAAAAGAGGATTCTAAGCTTATTTCAACCGCAAAAGGTATCGGTCCGAAACTTGCACAGAAAATTATTCTTGAATTAAAAGATAAGCTTATTAATTGGCAGAAAAATACCCCGATAAATATTGTTACCTCAAAAAATGTTGAATTGTCGAATGACAACATTTTTGAGGCACAGAGCGTTCTTTTGTCTTTGGGATATTCAATTGAAGAAGCAAAAAAAGCACTCGAATATGCGGTACAAAATTGCGAAAAGCAAGATAATTCCGAAGAACTATTAAAAATTTCGCTTGAATATTTGTCTAAGTTCTGCTCGTAAGGTACAACTGACAGAAAACTAAATATTAGAATTTTCAAACTCGTTTATAAGTTTTTTCATAAAATTAATATAACAGTTGTTACTTTCTATGCCACCGCCCTGTTTGAAATTATAGGTTAAGTATTCGACGCTGTTTTTCTTATTATTTCCGCTTCTAAATAAAGATTTAATAAATTCTAAGGGTGACCGTTTTAGTGAGTTAAAAAAGTTTTGTTTTTTAGGAGCACTGATAATATTTTTATATGGAATATATCCAAAAGTGTCACCCATATGGAAAATTCCGGAGAAAATTTTTCCTAAGCGTTTTAATCCGTTTTGAGTATTAATATCTTTTCCTAATTGATTAAATTTATCCATTTTTTGCATTACCAATGCACTCATAAGTTGAATTAACGAATCATCAGCTGCAACTTTTGCTTTTTCTATATTAAGTTGAGTATTAGCGGGAATAATATCATATTTTCTTTGTATATTGTCTGTCATTCTGCGTAAAGTATCTGCATTCATAACGTCAAGTTTTGTTTTGTTGTTAAAGAAACATTCTTTAAGTTCATTTTCTATTAACTGAACAGCTTTTTCTCTTGTCATACCCTCAGGTAATAAGGAATTTGAAACAGCACTTCTTGCAATTTCCTTATAATTTCCGTTTCTTATAAAATTGAGAAGATTAATCATATCTGTAGATTCTTGTTTTGTGAGTTGTACGACATTACCGGTATCTATCAATGTAAACAATTTACCTTTTTCTTTACCGCTTAATACATCTAAATTCACAATAACATTGCCGGGGTGAATGTCTGTATGCAGAGCTTTTCCGTTTCTGCAAATTTTGTAAAATTGTTCTGTCTTTAAATCAATATATTGGGTTAAAACTTTTCTTACTTCTTTATCGGTAATATCAAAGTCCTCAAAAGAAGGTGATTTTGCTTTAATTTCTTCCAATTTTTTTGTAAATTCAGAAATTTTCGTTTTTGCATCATCCCAGAAGTATTTTAATTCAGGGTTTTTTAATGTCCTTTCTGCGTCTTTTATTCTCATTTTGTAATAGCAATAATTTTTCAGAGTATCAACACTTATCCCTTTTGCTTTTTCCATAATATATACACCGGGTTTTGCTTCAATAGGAACAACGACATGGGCTTTTCTTGTTACTTTTGCAAGCTCTTTTGCAGCTCTCATTTCATTTTCAAGGTCAACTTCTTTTAATATTCCGTTTGACTAATCTTCAACCAGTTTTATCAGATAATTTTCATCTTTTGACAATTTATTAATCGGCTTACCAAGAGTAATCATATTAATAAAAGCTTCTTTATCTTTCAAGATTTTTTCCGTACTTATACCGTCTCTCAGAATTTTTATGCAAACCTCTTTACCCGAAGCATCTTTTGCAAGATAAGTTTCTGCAACGGTTCCTGTTCCGAGTAACTTTTCAACCTTGTATTTTGCAGAACCTAACAAGTTATTTATTACTTCCTGTGCTTGGTTAATATCTCTTGTTTCGGGACAATGCTCTTTTATGTATTTTTTCAGGGCAAAAATTGCCTCGCTTGAACCCTCATAAGTTTGTGCAAACTTGGCGGCAAAAATATTTTCATTTATTAACTTTTGAATTCTTTGTTTTGGGCTTAATGACCCGTCATTTATTATTCTTGTAATATTTGGAGATTCTAACAACAAATCTCTTATTGTATCATAACCAGTTTTACTTGTGCTGTATTCGGATAAATTCAGCAATTCAACATTTTTTAAATTATCTGTAACGGTTTTTAGATTTTTTTGTAAAACTGAGCTATATCTTGCTTTTCTGAGTCCGATAATCGCAAGAGCAGCTGCACCGAGTGAATTCATAACATAATTATCAGAAAAACTTTTTACAAAACCGTTTAAAGATTTGTCCTTTTCTCCCGAGTTCAAATATTTAACCCCTAATACACCTGCAATATATGCAGGAACACCGACAAGTCCGCCGCCTAAAACCGTAACGGGAGCGAATGCTCCGTTGAAAGCACCTGTTGCAAAGTTTTTAATGAGATTTTTCCATGATGCCCTTGAAACTTTTTTACGTTCCTCTTTATATTTATTCTTGTCAGTCTTTTTAAGATTTTTGTCAACTGAAAATTCTTTTGACCCTATTCTGTTTAATTTAAGTACGAATACTTTTGTATATCCGCCGACTACGGCAAGAACAGGTATTGCAGCAGCAAGAGCTTTTTTATTTGATTTAAAGACGCTTTTAATAAAACTAAATATTTTAATACTTCTTTTGTCAAGCCTGTTTCTGCTGTTTTGTAAAATTTTAATTGTTTCGTTTACAGAATCTTTAAATTTTTTTTGAAACGGAGTTAATGCGTTAATACTGTTTCTTGCTCTGATTTCATTAAGTTTATTTTTACCCCAAAAGAATGCCCCTAATGATACGCCTGCTGAAACCACATTTCCGAATGTCTGTTCTGCATTTTTTTGAGACTTTCTGTATCTTTCAAGGTCTTTTTCGATATCCTCTTTTGATAGCTTACCGTTATTATATTCTTCAATTCGTTTTTCAGCTTTTTTTGAACCAAAACCCAATCCTGTAATGTTTTTCAATCCATCGTAGGCTCTTTCGAAAATACCGTTTTTCTTCTTCTGTAAAACAAAATCATCGTGAATCGATAAATCCAAAGGCATTTTTGGTGCAATAGGTTTATTCTCCGGCAGGTCTTGAATTAAAGTTTTACTGTTTCTTGTTATAACACTACTTAAATAATCATCATATTTTTGAAAAGAACTCATACCAATTATACTTTCCTTTTTATACCTATGTTTTTATTAAGAGCCTAATATGTAAAAAATTGCTTAATTTTCGCCTTTTGTTAAGTTTTGTAACAAAATAAAAGCTTTTTGAAATTAAAGGTAAAAAAAATACTTTATATAATTGTAAGGATAAAAAAGATTTCTCAATTCTCTCTCTAATTCCTCTCTCTAATATGTGGTAAACTTAACCGGCTATTTGTCGGTTTTTTTTTGTCAAAATTTTTAAATATATGTTATTATATTGTTATGAAGAAAATATTTTTAATACTTACGGCTTTAATTTTATGTACGAATTTTGCATACGCAGAAGTTAATTCGTTGTATGACCAAGTTTGGAAGCTTGTTAATACAAAGTATGTTGATAAAACGAACAATAAACAGAATTGGGAAAGATGGCGTTATAAGTATGATAATGCTATAAAAACACCTGAGGATTCATATTTGGCAATAGAAACAATGCTTGCGAGTTTGAACGACCCATATACAAAATTTCTTGACCCAAAAGAGTTTGAAGAAGAAACAAGCTCTATAAAAGGCTCATTAAAGGGAATTGGGGTTCAAATCGGTATTGATAACGGTAAGTTGGTTATTATTGCCCCGATAGAAGATACTCCCGGTGAAAAGGCAGGTTTAAAAGCAGAAGATGAAATTTTATCTATTGACGGAAAATCAACGAAAGGAATTAAAATTGACGCTGCCGCCGACCAAATCAGAGGTGAAGAAGGCACTTACGTTGAACTTTTAATCAGACGTAAGAATGAACCTGACAAGGTTTACAGAATTCAAAGAGCCGAAATTGAATTAAAATCAGTTTCCACGAAACTGGCAAATGATTATAAATTAGATCCGCAAATAGGATATATTCGTTTAAGTTCATTTATCAGTAAAAATGCAGCTTATGATGTTTTGAAAGCTATTGATTCACAAAAAGATAAAAAAGGTTATATCTTGGATTTAAGACTAAATCCCGGCGGGCTGTTAAGTAATGCGATAGTCCTTTCAGACGCATTTTTACCCGGCGGAGTAATAGTTTCAACAGTTGACAGGGACGGCTATAAGGACGTTATGAAAGCTTCACGTCGTTACTATACTGATAAACCGCTCATTGTTCTTATAAATAAAGGTTCGGCTTCCGCAAGTGAGATTTTTTCAGGTGCTATGAAAGATAATAAACGAGCATTGATTGTCGGGGAAAAATCTTTCGGAAAAGGTTTGGTGCAAGAGGTTAACAGACTCCAATCAGGTGCGGGAATCAATATCACCGTTCAACGGTATTTGACTCCATCGGGAACGGATATCCATAAAAAAGGTATTGAACCCGATGTCGTTGTTGAATTGAGCGAAGATGATATTAAAAACAAGCATGATTCTCAACTTATTAAAGCCGAAGAATTGATGAAAGAAATGATTAAAATTAGTGAATCTCGTGTTAAATAATATTCTGAATTTATCAGATTTATAACGCTTCTATTTCATCAAATATTATATTTAATTCTTCACCTAAGGTTGAATTTTTTGTTACAGTTTCTTTTATTAATTGTGCGACTTTTGCTTTTTTAAATTCGCCAAAACCATTGTTTTTATATATATTATGAAGATTTTCAACCATTGAAATATTTTTGTCAAAATCGTTAACGGATATTTTTGTTTGAAGTTTAAATTCAGAATTAATATCGTTTTTAAAAAGATTAACAGGAATTATATCTTCGATTTCGCCTGCTGAAATCAAATGTGCATTATCAATTTTGCGTAAACTTTTCTTTAATTGAGTAAAAACAGGTTCGGCATCCAAGTCGAGCAAGATAAATAAAGGAACTCTAATTTGTTCTTTATAGATTTTGTAATAATTTAATATTCTGCTTTTTCCGCCTGTACTAACTATTTTTACCCCATATTTATTCCAATCCGAACCATGAATTTTTGAAAATTCGGGCATTATAATTTCTTCAGTAGCACCCTCTGTTAAAACAACTTTTTTGGGAGTTTTATAATTTCGGAAATTATTTGGCACGCACTTTATATTTTCAATTAAAGTTTTAAAATCAACCTTTTCAGGCATCAAATCCATAATTTCCCGATTTATAAAATAGCACTTTTTTTCTTGTTCAATATAATTTTTATTAAGAGAAAAATCATTTTCAAGAGTGCCGAAATTCTTTTCAATAGAATAGTTCCAGATTTTCGTGAAATATTTTGTCAAACTTTTGTTGTCAAATTTTTCAATATCGGATTTTTTAAAGGCAGGGGAAATCAAATGCGAACATATAGTTTCAATATAAACACGTTTTAGTTTTTTTTCTGGGTATTTGAATCGGGAGATTCTGTCGAGTGCCAAAATCATTTCATCAACTGACAGTGGTTTCAGACTATCCATCAATTCTCACTTTCACAACCACTTTTTTGACTTTGTTGGGAGTATTTACTGCCATACAGGGTTGATGAGCATCATTGGAGAAAAATATCATAAATATGCCCTTTTTTAGTTTTATAAAATCAACTATTCCCTCACCAAAGCCCAAATCCTTTTGCTCATCATACCCGTCATCTATAATAAGTTCCGATTTAGGACAGTATCCGATATATTCCTCGCCGTCGATTAAAAACTGAATGTCGATATATTTTTTGTGGTATTCGGGCTTTGAAACGGTTTTTGTTTCATATTCTTCAATATTTATATAAATATTTTCACCTTCAATTTCATATTTTCCGCAAGAAATGCTTTCAAAATTCGTTTTCAAAATATATTCAAATGCTTCTTTAAACCTCGGATGGACTCCGTAGTATTTTTTACAATTTTCAAAACTATCAATTATCATAAATAACTCCTTATGAAATTATTTTATCATAAATCTTGTTTTTTGTGCTAAAATCAAATTGACGGTACAAAAAATAAGGAGAATTAATTATGACAAGACGTCCAATGATTGCAGGAAACTGGAAAATGCACAAATTACAAAGTGAAGCCGTTGAACTTTTTAACGGAATTAAAGATGGTTTAAGAGATTATACAATTGAACAATTACCCGAAGTTGTTGTTGCACCGGTATTTACATCAATTTCATCAGTTGTGGCACAAAAAACAGAATGCGGCTGCGGCTGTAAAGGTCAAAAAATAAAGGTTGCGGCTCAAAACTGCTACTGGGAAACCCAAGGTGCTTTTACGGGTGAAGTTTCTGTTGAAATGGCAAAAGATGCGGGCTGTGAATTAATTATTATAGGACACTCAGAAAGACGTCAATATTTCTCTGAAACTGATGAAATGATTAATAAAAAAGCAAAAGCGATTTTAAATAACGGACTTGTTCCGATTATTTGCTGCGGAGAAACGCTTGAACAGAGAGAACATGGTGTGACTGATGCTCATATTACATCACAAATTCAAAAGGCGTTAGAGGGAATAACAACAGAAGATGCTTCAAAAATAGTTATCGCTTATGAGCCGATTTGGGCAATAGGAACGGGAAAAACTTGCGATGCTGATGAAGCTAACAGAGTAATCAAAATGATTAGAAATGTTGTAAAAGATTTGTATAACACCGAAGTTGCGGATGCAGTAAGAATCTTATACGGCGGAAGTGTAAAACCCGAAACAATCGAAGAACAAATGTCAAAATCAGATATTGACGGTGCTTTGGTGGGCGGTGCAAGCCTTAAAGCTGACAGTTTTGTAAAAATTGTTCTCGGTGCAAGAAGTAAAGTTAACGCTTAAAAATTTTAATAATAAATATAACCGCACATATATAATGTGCGGTTATTTATTTGTTTTTTGTAAATTTATTTTTAAATATTTTTAGTGCATCTTGGTATGAAAGGTTAAATA
>JAFSWA010000077.1 GCA_017444705.1 bacterium | reverse complement strand
CGTAAACGGTGAAAACGGCTATGATACTCTCGATATAATTGAAGGCATAGGAAATACCTATTCAAATATCGACAAATATACCAAAAGATAATCAAAAGATAAGAGGAAGAGAAGATGGATAGCATAAAAAAATCAGTCGTGATTGTATTGAGTCTTTTAATATTTGCTCCGTTTTCCAACGGTGCAACTTATAAGATTAAAAACGGTACTGTTGTAAATTCTGACGGAGTAAGTCAGCAGAATATAAATACCGTAAATCAACAGCAAACAAATTATCAAATAAATAATAATGCAGGAAGCAAAGAGGAAGAAGAAGTTATTTATTCCCAAGCTCAAACCGTAAATATGCAGGGAAAAACTAACTCTAATCCAATACAGACAATAGCTAATAAAGTGACTCCCGAACCGTCGGATAAAAAAATTGAGGCATTAAAAACAAAAAATGAACAATATTTGAACAGACCTCTTCCGCAAGTTAACCCGACTGAAATTTGGGTAAAATACGGAAAAGATAATGATGCACAACAGCATAAAATCGCTATTCAAACCCGAAAAAGTACAGTAAACGACTGTAAAATAACAACCTATACTGCAACAGAAAATTATTCTATCTGGTGTAAAAATAATCCGACATACTCCTTTTACTACTTCTCACCATCTAATCCCGTTTTGTTAAAATTTGACTATATTTCAAATATAAACTCAACAACAGCAATAAGATACAGTTATATGAGAGAAAGAATTTTTGATAACAATTCCGAATGGAAACTTTCAACAATTGCAATTCAATATCCAAACACCGATTTTGTATATAAAATTAAATCTGACGGATACACTTTGCAAGGGTATTATATTGATGATAAATATTACGAAGCAAACGGTAAATACGCACTTACACGCTATACCCGAAAATTATAGTAAAATATATAAAATTAACTTATTTATAAATTTTTCTTAAAGTTAAAATTTTTACTTTATGCTAATATATTTTTATGAAAATTTCATTAGCTGAAATGTTTTGGATATTTTTTAAAATAAGTCTTGTATTGATTGGCGGGGGCTATGTCCTATTGCCGATTTCTATTGATGAATTTTCAAAAAAACGAAATCTTTTAACTCAGGAAGAAATAATTAATTTTTATGCTCTTTCTCAGTGTTTGCCCGGAGTAATTGTTGTAAAAACAGCAGTGTTTATAGGTTATCATCTAAGAGGTAAAGGCGGTGCGGTTATTGCACTTCTCGGGCTTATTACTCCGCCTTTTTTTGCAATTCTTATTGTTGCAAACCTTTTAAATAAAGTAAATCCTGAAATTTTGTCTTACATAAATACAATTACAATTGCAGTAATAGTACTTGTCGGGGCTTCTTTTATAGAGCTTGCGGGGGTATGTCTTCGAAATACTTTTACCATAATTCTTTTCATATTAACGATATTGCTGTTTATATTCACAAACTTGCAACCCGTAATAATAATTTTTATTTTGACGGTTTTGGGGCTTTTTATAAAATTTATTTTAAGAAAAATTAAAAATCATATGCGAGGTAAAGTATGATATATTTTCAACTCGTTTATGAATTTATCAAAATAAGTCTTTTCTCTTTCGGCGGAGGATACGGAACGCTGCCTTTTATTTACTATCTTGCAAATCAGTACAGTTGGTATTCAGTAAAAGAAATTATGCATATGGTTGCTATTGCTGCAATTACTCCCGGAGCATTCGGCGTTAATATGGCTACTTATACGGGTTTTAAAACCGCAGGCGTAATTGGTGCATTTTTAACGACACTCGCTTTGATTATTCCTTCTATGCTGCTTTCCATAGGAATTTATAAAATCCTTAGAAAATACAAAGATTCAATTTTTATGAAAGATTTTCTTGAAACGCTGAGAGCAATAGCGAGCGGGCTACTATTCGTAGTTGTTTTACAAATGATTAATCAGGAAATTTTTCATTTTGAGTTAAAAACCATGAAAATGAATTTTGACCCGAAAGCCTTTCTCTTTTTAATAATAAGCATTTTGCTATATTTTTTAGTTAAGAAAAATATTCCCGTAACCATGCTATTAACCTTAGCTTTTGGAATATTCATGAAATATTACGGTATTATATAAAATAACGGAATTGAAAGTTCATCTATCTCAATATAGCAAGCAAAACACCTGCCGCTACGGCAGAACCGATTACCCCCGCTACATTCGGACCCATTGCATGCATTAACAAATAGTTATGAGGGTTAGCTTCCAAACCGATTTTATTCGCTACTCTTGCCGCCATAGGAACAGCAGAAACTCCCGCAGAACCGATAAGAGGATTGATTTTTGCTTTAAGAAACAGGTTCATAATCTTTGCCATTATTACTCCTGCCGCAGTAGCTATTGAAAATGCGACAATACCGAGTACTAATATTTTTAGTGTTTCAACTTGTAAAAAGTGGTCTGCCGAAAGCTTTGAGCCTACACAAAGCCCCAAGAAAATTGTAACAATGTTTATTAAAGCATTTTGCATTGTGTCTGATAGTCTGTCAGTAACACCGCATTCCTTGCATAAATTACCGAAAGTCAATGCCCCGACAAGCGGACAAGCAGAAGGTAAGAAAATCGTGCAAAGAAGAAGTACCATAATCGGGAACACGATTTTTTCTCTTTTTGTTACTTCCCTCAATTGTTTCATTTCTATTTTACGTTCATCTTCAGTTGTCAAAAGTTTCATTATAGGGGGCTGAATTACAGGCACAAGTGCCATATACGAATATGCGGCAACCGCAATAGCACCCAACAAATCAGGTGCAAGTTTTGAAGTTACATAAATTGAAGTAGGACCGTCAGCTCCGCCGATAATACCGATAGCACCTGCCGCCTGAGGCGAAAATCCGAATACCAATGCCAAAAGCAAAGCACCGAAAATACCAAACTGAGCAGCTCCGCCTAATAAAAGTGTTTTCGGATTAGCAATAAGCGGACCAAAATCCGTCATTGCACCGACACCCATAAAAATTATCAAAGGAAATAGACCTTTATCAATACCTTGAGCAAAAATAATGCCCAAAAATCCGTTAGGACCGGCAATAGCTTCCCCCGCCGGCATAGGGATATTTGACAATAACCCGCCAAATGCAATAGGCACAAGCAATAACGGCTCAAATTGTTTTTTTATTCCAAGCCATAAAAGAAAACAACATACAAAAAGCATTATTATTGAACCGTATTGGTGCATAAATTGTTGCACACCGTTTAAAGACGGGTCAGCCGACAAAACAAAATTTGCTATTCCCGTTGAGTCCCAAAGGCTTTTTAAACTGTTTAAAATTTCCATTTTTTTATCCTTACCTTTCTTACTCAATAGTAACCAAAACCTGACCTGCCTGAACGTGGTCGCCGACAGAAACTTCAACCGAAGCAACAGTACCTGAAACAGGAGATTTAATTTCCGTTTCCATTTTCATAGCTTCAACGATAAGAAGAACATCACCTTCTTCAATTCTGTCTCCCTCTTCGACCTGAACTTTAAGAACATTTCCGGGTAGTCCAGCTTTAACTTCGGAACCTTCCGAAGAAGATTTTTTAGCTTTCGCTTCAATACCCTCTTTAATATCTATATCATATAATTTGCCGTTTACGGTAGCCTTATTACCCTCAATTGCGACAGCATATTTTTTGCCGTTTACACTGACTGTATATCCGTTAGGCTTTTCACCGGATGAAGGAGTTTCTTCATTCTTGCTTTCATTCTTACGAACACCGATTGTACCTTTACCTTGCAAAAATAAAATCCCCTTTTCTTTGCAGGCAGCAGCAATAAACAGATTTTCATCATTAACTTCAATCCCTGCTTCTTCAAGTCTTTTTTGTGCAACTGCAAGACCTTTTGTTTCATCTTTATCATTTAAATCAACAACGGTTTCTTTTGTCGGCTCTAAACCTAATTGTTCGTGTGCAATTTTTACAACTTCACCGTCAGGTTCGCAGGGAGTTTTTCCGAAATACCCCAGAACCATTTTTCCGTATCCTTCCGCAATTTTGTTCCATTTCCCGAACATTACGTTATTAAACGCCTGTTGGAAATAGAATTGCGAAACAGGAGTAACCGAAGTGCCGAAACCGCCTTTTTCAACAACTTCTTTCATTGCGGCAACAACTTCGGGATATTTATCCATTAAATTATTATCACGAAGCATCTGAGTATTTGCCGTCAACGCACCACCCGGAAGCGGTGATTGTATAATCATAGGATTGACCGCCATAGCTTCGGGCGGTAAGAAATAATCTTTCATACACTCTTTAAATATTTCTTCCGTTTCTATTATTTTTTCAACATCAATACCCAAATCATATTCGGTACCTTTTAGGGCATGCCACATAGAAACAATATCGGGCTGAGCCGTACCGCCGGAAACAGGTTTCATTGATAAGTCAATACAGTTTGCACCGCCATCTAATGCCGCAAGATATGCTGCTAAACCGGTACCCGCAGTTTCGTGAGAATGAAAACGAATATCTGCCTTTTCACCCAAAATTTCTCTTGTTCTTTTTATGGTTTCAAAAACTTTTCTCGGTGAGGAAGTACCCGAAGCATCCTTAAATGCCAACGAATCAAATTCAATTCCCGCATCAAGAATTGAACGAAGAACCCTTTCATAAAATTCAACATCATGAGCTCCTTGACAACCGATGGGTAATTCCATCATTGTAATTGTTACTTCGTGTTTCATTCCGTATTTTTTAATACATTGGCTTGAATACAAAAGATTATTGACATCATTCAAGGCATCGAAGTTACGGATTGTTGTAACACCGTGTTTTGCAAACATTTTTGCATGTAAATCGATAACATCTCTAGGTTGAGATTCAAGTCCCACAACATTTACACCTCTTGACAAAGATTGTAAATTTATATCGGGACCGACAGCGGCTCTTATTTTATCCATTGTTTCAAAAGCATTTTCATTACAGTAAAATATCGGTGACTGAAATCTTGCACCGCCTGCAACTTCAAAATGTCTTAATCCGGCTTTTACGGCGGATTGCAAGGCGGGCAGAAAATCATCGACAAATACTCTTGCCCCATATACCGACTGGAAACCGTCCCTAAACGACGTATCCATAACTTTGATTAGTTTTTTTGCCATTTCTATATCCTCTTATTAATTATATACCTCTTGTAGCAAGTGCAATTGCAATTGCGATTTCTTCCTCGTCTTTTCCGAGACGCTTGGGTTTTGATGATTTTGACTGCTCCGGTACAGCTTCCGGAAACAGTTTATTCAAAAATTTCATTATATTTGCCATAATAAGCATTGAAAAAATCAGAATTATCAGAAAACTGAATACAACGCCCATTCCCGTACACATTATAACCAAGCCTTCTTCTAATATTTTGGACATCATAATATCTCTCCTATTGTTATTTCGGTCAAACTGTCTTTATTTTCCAATAAAACAGCCCCTTGTTCGGTTATGTTTTTCGCTATACCGGTTACCGATTTATGGGGCATGTTTATTGTTATTTCTTTACCTATAAATTTTATTTTTGATAAATAATCATCTTTTATTAAATTAAAACCTTTATCAAGAAATTCGTCATATTTGGAAAAATACATTTCACATATATTTTCAAGAACTTCTTTTGTATTAAATAAACTTCCCGTTTCGTTAAACATACTTGTTGCAGGACGGTCAATACGGGACAATTCCTCTTTTGTTGCATTAATATTCAACCCAAATCCCAAAACAATTCCTTTAATATTATTTGAAACAGAAGCAACCTCTGCCAAAATTCCGCAAATTTTTTCCCCGAAAATATCATTTTCATCTTTCATTACAACAACATCATTAGGCCATTTTATATATGATTTTATTCCGTAAAAATTCAGAACTTCAACAATGACAACAGATAAAAGCTGAGTTAAATTTGCTGTCGGAAGTTTTGAATAATCTCCCTGCGGTTTCAATATTATTGAAGCATAAAGATTTTCAGAATTAAAACTCATCCACTTACGATTCATTCTTCCTCTGCCGTCGGTTTGATATGCGGCATAAACAACCGATTTATCGGCAAGAGTTTCAATATTTTCTTTACCGTAAGTATTTGTTGAATCTATTTTTTCTTTAAATATAAGTTCCAATTTTCCCCTCAATATGAAAAAATAAATTTTCCATACATGTTTATTCTAATACAAACAAATTAAAAAACAAAAAAAATATTAAAGTTTTTTAAATTTTGACCGATAATATAATTGTAAAAAACAGTCAGGAAATAAAAATGGCACAAGATATATTACAAGATATGGAATTGAAGCGTGTCGGATTGGAAATGATGTTTCTAACCCCTGACAAGTTTTGCTCTGATTTGGGAATTACGGCAGTTGAGCTTGCAAAATGTGCGGAACTTCCTTGTGAAACCGTAAAGAAAAAGTTAAAAATACTCCTTGACAGAAAACTCGTTATTGTTACGGGTAATAACCCTAAATATTGGAGATTTGATGAATATAATTATAAAAGAATAAGTGAGAATGACGAAGTTTATCTTCTTTTATGCAACATGGACGAAGAAGATTTTTCACGCTATTTTGACTATGATAAATTTAAGTGCAATTAAAATCGCTGTGTAATCTGTTGACATTGAGTTTTTATATTATATTATAATTACATAGCCGAAAGCTATTCGATTGCCGAGGGCGGCAGCAAAAATAAGGGCATAAAGCAAAATATAATGTATGACCTGAGTAGAACACTCCCCCATAGGCAAGTTCATAAAACATATCATTTGAAGCGGTTTTTTGAATTGAATACTTTTTGCTATATGTAGTACAACCAAAATAAGGAGAAAGAAAGATGCCAACAGCATCAATGATTGAACTTTTAGAAGCAGGGGTTCACTTCGGACACCAAACACACAGATGGAACCCAAAAATGAAACCGTATATTTACGGTGCAAGAAACGGTATTTACGTTATTGATTTACGTAAAACAAGTGACAAATTAGACGAAGCTTACGATGCTGTAAGAGAATTCGCAGCACGTGGCAAGAACGTGGTTTTTGTCGGCACAAAAAAACAAGCTGCAGACGTTATGGCTGAAGAATCTCAAAGAGCTGGCGCATACTACATTAACCGTCGTTGGTTAGGCGGTATGTTAACTAACTTTGAAACAATCAGAGCAAGAATAAACAAATTAAGAGAACTTGAAGCAGATGTTGAATCAGGCAGATTTCAGTCTTACTCTAAAAAAGAAGTTGCTCAGATAATGAAAAAACTCGATAAATTATCAAAAACTTTGGGTGGTATCAAAGAGATGAGAGGTATGCCCGATATGTTGTTTATCGTTGACCAAAAAGAAGAGTTAATTGCTATAAAAGAAGCTAACAAACTCGGTATTCCGGTTGTTTGCTTAGCTGATACAAATGCTGACCCTGACGGAATTAATTATATTATTCCCGGAAATGACGACGCTATTCGTTCAGTAAAATTAATTGCTTCAAAAATTGCTGATGCAATTATTGAGGGAAAACAATTAAGAGAAAATAAAGCTGCAAATTCGAGCAAAATTGAAAAAATAAATGCAGAAGATGCAGGTGTTGCGGAAGAATCTAAAACTGAGGAAGCTGCAGAAACAGCAGAAACAGTTGCAGAATAGTATAAAATAATAGGTGTTGTATAACACTGTATAAAAGGAGAATAAAATGGAAATAACAGCATCATTAGTTAAAGAACTAAGAGAAAAAACAGGTGCAGGTATTTTAGACGCAAAAAAAGCACTTGTTGAAAATAATGGCGATATGGAAAAAGCAATGGAATTTTTACGTCAGAAAGGTATTGCTTCCGCAGAAAAGAAAATGGGAAGAATTGCCGCTGAGGGCAGAGTTGCATCATATATCGCAAACGGTGTCGGTGCAATGATTGAAGTTAACTGTGAAACTGATTTTGTTGCAAAGAATCCTGATTTTGCGGCATTTGTCGATGAATTGGCAAAAATAGTAGCAGAAAATGCTCCGGCTGATGTTGATGCACTAAATGCACTGAATGTTGGCGGAAAAACAGTTGAAGAAATGATTAAAGAAAAAATCGCTACTATCGGTGAAAAAATTACAATCAGACGTTTTGTACGTCATGAAGGCAGTTTGCAAACATACATTCACAATTCAAAAATCGGTGTTTTGCTTTTAACTGACAAAGCAGATGAAGCATTAAGCAAAGATATTTGTTTGCACATTGCAAGTTCAGCACCAGAATTTGTTTCAAGAAAAGATATTCCGCAAGCGGTAATTGAAGAAGAAACAAGAATTGAAATGGGTAAAGAAGATTTGCAAAAGAAACCCGAACAAATCAGAGCAAAGATTGTTGAGGGCAGAATTGCAAAATTAATGGCGAGCAAATGCTTGTTAGAACAGCCTTTTGTTAAAAATCCAGACCAAACAATTCAACAGTTGGTTGAAGGTAAGTTGGAAGTTGTCGGTTTTGACAGATACGTATTAGGCGAAGGGTTGGAAAAAAGACAAGACAACTTCGCAGAAGAAGTAATGAGCCAAATGAAAGGATAGCGAAATTCCGTACGAGTTACAAAGCAAACCAAAATCTTTGATTTTGAGTGAGCCTGTATCCGTAGCGAAGCGAAGTGTGAGCGAGTGAAACGAGCGAAACTTGGTTAGCAAAAACCTTTGAAGCGACTGCGTAGCAAAGCGAAAAACAGGTTTTTGCGAAAGGCTAAAAAGAAATTAAAGATATATCCTAATGGTGGGCGGTACCGAAAGGCACCGCCTTTTATATTGCATTAATCTTGACTTGCCCGTTTTATATAACCTTGTGCATAGGTAAAATTGCAGCGATATTCAAGAATAAAAAAATCCGTATTTGAATTATCTATTTCCGCTATGTTTTGTGCCATAATTTTTTTATTAAGATAGTCCAACTCTTTTTGATATTGATTTATTTTCTTTTTATTTCGTTTAACTTTATACTTTTCAAGTTTTTCAACCAAAGCTTCATAATGTTCGTGATTTTCATCGTACTTATCTTTGTCAAAATCATAATTTATAACAGGAACTTTTGCTATAAGCTGCTTTGACTGAATTATCAGAAGAAATTTTTTGTCAAAACTCAGTGCAACTTCATAATGTCCGGGGTCAAGTTTATTACCCAAATTATCATAAATAGGATAGCCCAAATTTAAAATGGGATAGAAACTTGACGGGTATGCGTATTTATAAATTTCATTGCCCTCTGTTTTTGTACCCGAAAATAAATCGTCGTAATTTGGCAAAATCGAGGCGGGGTCATTATTCTGTATATGAGTATCCATGTGCATACTTTTATTATAATGACTTATTTGTTTTTTGTCCAAAATTAAAACAAAAAACGGACAGGTAAAACAATCTGTCTAAATATATTTCAATGTTTTTTAATTTGCTAAACAATTACAGGCAGCTAACTTTTTTATTTCTTCCGCCTTATCTGTATGTTCCCAAGGTACATCAATATCGGTTCTGCCCATATGTCCGTATGCCGCTAATTTTTGGTAAAATTTCCCGCCATTTTTGGCAGGTAAATTTCTTAAATCAAAATGATTTATAATAGCAACGGGTCTTAGGTCAAAGAGTTTTTCAACAATTTGTTCTATCGAATCATCACTGATTTTTCCGGTACCGAAAGTGTCAATCATTATAGAAACCGGTTTTGCAACACCGATAGCATAGGCTAATTCAACTTCGCATTTTGAAGCAAGCCCGCTTGCAACAATATTTTTTGCGACATATCTTGCGGCATAAGCGGCAGAACGGTCAACTTTCGTGGGGTCTTTGCCTGAAAAAGCACCGCCGCCGTGTCTTGAATACCCACCATAGGTGTCAACAATGATTTTTCTGCCTGTTAAACCCGCATCCCCCTGAGGTCCGCCAAGAACAAATCTGCCCGAAGGATTGACTAATATTTTGGTTTCAGTGTCCGGTTTTATTATTTCATTACTAAAAACATCATTTATTACATATTCAATGATATCTTCTTTAATTCTGTTCTGAATTTTTTTGTTGTCTGTAATCCCGTCAATTTCAGGGTCGTGTTGAGTTGAAATGATAATTGTATCAATTCTTTGCGGTTTTCCGTCAATATATTCGACTGTTACCTGAGATTTCCCGTCAGGTCTTAAATAGTCTAATGTTTTATTTTTTCTTGCATCAGCGAGTTTTTTAGCTAATTTATGTGCTAATGATATTGGTAAAGGCATTAATTCAGGTGTTTCATCACAAGCATAACCAAACATAATACCTTGATCTCCCGCACCGATATTTTCTGTTTCGGTGGTGGTAATATCAGAGTTGTCATTTCTTATTTCCATAGCCTTGTTTACGCCACTTGCAATATCGGGTGATTGTTCGTCAATGCTTGTTACAACCGCACAAGTTTTATAGTCAAAACCGCCACCGTTTATTCCGTTGTATCCTATATTTTTAATGGTTTTTCTGATAACTGACGGAATATCAACGTAGCAGTCAGAGGTTATTTCTCCGCAAACAAATGCCATGCCTGTTGTAACAGTTGTTTCTGCCGCTACTCTTGGTGTGTTTGATTGGGTTAAAAATTCATCTAATATAGCATCTGAAATTTGGTCGCAAACCTTGTCCGGATGACCCTCTGTTACGGATTCCGATGTGAATAAAAATCGTTTTGAACTCATTTCGTCTGTACCCCCTTTTTAACAAAAATATAAGTCAAAAACACTATGTCGTCAAGGAAAAAGCTTAAATAACAAAAAATGATTTATTTTAAAATTTAAAAGTGTTTTTGTGTTAAAATCAGGAAAAAAGGATTATTTATGAATATTATCAGTGATTGTGAAGAACAAATTAAAGACTGTTTTGAAAAAGTTGATGAAATAAAAGAGTATAATCAGGAAAAAGTTCTTGAAGCTTTCAAAAAAAATAAAATCGGGGCAGAGCATTTTTCTTATGTTTCCGGCTATGGTCATGATGATATTGGAAGAGAAGTTCTCGACAATTTGTTTAGAGATATTTTTAAAACAGAAAAAGCTATCGTCAGAAATCATTTTGTTTCGGGAACACATGCCATTGCTTGTGCAATTTCCGGCAACCTAAAATACGGAGACAGTCTTGTTTCAATTGCAGGCACACCTTACGACACAATGGAAGAAGTTATAGGAACAAGAGGTGATTCAGAATTATCTTTGATAAAAAACGGTGTTCAATACAGCGAAATTCCGCTTAAAGAGGGGTTATTCGCAGATTTCGACAGTATAAAAGATTACGTTAAACCGACAACCAAAATGGTTTTAATACAAAGATCAAGAGGCTATTCACAGAGAAATTCATTATCAATATCAGATATAGAAAGAATTGTAAATGAAGTTAAATTTATAAATCCTGAATGTATATGCTTTGTGGATAACTGTTATGGCGAATTTGTTGAAAAAAAAGAACCGCTTGAAGTCGGAGCGGATATTATTGCAGGTTCGCTTATAAAAAATCCCGGCGGCGGTATCGTTGAAACAGGCGGCTATATTGCAGGAAAAGAAAAATATGTGAAAAATGCGGCAGAGCGGCTTACGGCTCCCGGAATAGGAGAATGGGGCGGCTCTATGTTAAATCAGACAAGGCTAATTATGCAGGGAGTTTTTATGGCACCTTCTATAGTTGCTGATGCTGTTAAGGGCGTTATTTTGATGTCAAAAGTTTTTGAAACTATGGGCTTTGATACTCATCCGAAATCAAATGAGCCAAGGACTGATATTATTCAAACTATTGCTTTCCATGATAAAGATAAATTGATAAATTTTTGCAAAGCGATTCAGGAAAATTCTCCTGTTGATTCTTATGTAACCCCTATTCCCGATGATGTTCCGGGTTATGAAGATAAATTAATTATGGCAGGCGGAACTTTTATAGAAGGCTCAACTATTGAACTTTCGGCTGACGGGCCGCTAAGAGAACCTTATGCTGTTTATATTCAGGGCGGACTGAATTATGCACACATAAAAATTGCACTCAAAAAAGCTTTAGAAAAAATGACAATCATTAATATATAAATATTACGGAATCTTTACAAAAAACAACAATTTTTTTGACAAAAAATGGTATATCCATAGTATAATTATAATTAATTAAGACTGCATGTATATTAGAGGAAAATATATGAAAATAGGAGCATATCAGAGTTTTAAAGCTTATTTTACACCTGATAGCTATGAATATTGCAAGAGTGTAAAACAGCAGGCACAAAATTCAGGCAGAATTGAAGAATATGAAAAGGCTTACAGAACTATAAAATATAATTTTCCGCAGGGAGTATTAACAAAAGCAAAATCATATCCTAACAAAGCTGTTTTTTGGTTCAGCCCCAATAGTCCGATAAAATGGACATATAATCAGGATAATTCAGAAACGAAAGAGTTAGATTCTTTTATAAAGTTAGCAGATGACATCAGAAAGATTTCCATATAAGGAGGTATTTATGAAAATTAACCCTACAACAAGTTTCAAAGCTATATTTGACAAAACAAGAACTGCAAATTTGGATTTTTTAAAAAATGCTTACTATAATGCACTAAATAGTGAAAGAATGGACGATTTTACAGAGGCAAAATACAATATAAAAACTTCTCCGAATTTTACAATTAATCTTAGTAAGTCTTCTCCTCAAAAAGATACTTTTGTTTTTTCGGGACAAGAACTTAATACTCCGTTAGAAGTTTTTATTCCTAAAAAAACTGATAGTGAAACGCCCTATCTTGATTCTTACGTTGCATTAAGCAGAATTGTAAAGCAACTGTTTTAAAAAATAGTGTATAATAATTTTATGGAAAGAATTAAAAATGCAATTGATTATTTTAGTAACGGGCAGTTTGAATCAGCTGAAAAAATCGCTCTTGAAGTATTGAAAAAATTCCCCGATAATATTGATGCTATTGATATTATCTCGGCAGTTTATCTTAAAACAAACAAATCAATACTTCTTGAAAAAGGCGGAAATAATGAAATTGATTACATAAGAAAAGTTGCAAAATATTTAAACGATTTAAAGATGTACTCATATTCAATGGATTTTTACAAAAAATCACTTTCAATAAAACCGAGAGATTATATCGGATATAATAATCTCGGACTTTTGTACGAAAATATGAATGACGATGAAAATGCTAAAAAATGCTATGAAAAATCCATAAAAATACAATATAACTACTTTGGACTCTATAATTTGGGAATATATTACAGGAAGCGGAAAGATACGGAAAATGCAATAAAATATGTAAAAAAAGCCTTGGCTCTTCGTCCTGATGATTGGCAAACGAATTATTCATTAGGAATGCTTTATTTTATGAAATCTGATTTTGAAAACGGATATAAATATTTTTTGAAACGAAAAACAAAGGGAATTGAAAATCTGAAAAATTTTTGGGACGGGACTTTTCAAAAAGACAAAACCGTTCTTGTCTATTGCGATTACGGTTTTGGCGATGCAATAATGTATTCAAGATATTTCCCGTTTCTGAAAAATTATTTTAAATCCGTAAAAGTTGCCTGTTCTGATAAATTAAAGAAATTGTTTCAATCTTCAATGGGTGATATTGAATTTGTTTCGGTATATTTAGAGTCAGATTATGATTATTGTGTTTTGGCAATGAATTTACCATATTACTTAAAAATGGATTTTACCCAAATTCCATTTTCAAACGGTTATTTAAAAGTAAAAGATGACGATGTCGAAGAATTTCGTAAAAAGTATTTTGATAATGAAAAATTTAAAATCGGGCTTTTTTGGATAGGCGGAGAAAAAGAAAAAAGAGTTGCAAGAACAAGATTTATGGAGCTTAGTGAATTAAAAGAAATAGTAAGAATGAAAAACTTTCAATTCTATTCTCTTCAAGTTGATGACCCGTTTAATGATATACAATTTTTCCCTGAAATAGTTGATTTGGGTAAAAATTTTAGGGATTTTTATGATACGGCATGTGCAATTCAAAATTTGGATTTGGTTATTTCTATTGACAGTGCGGTAATTCATCTGTCAGGAGCGTTGGGTAAAAAAGCTTTCTTAATGCTCCCAAAATCCTCAGAATGGCGTTGGTTTTTGGATGAGAAAAAAACAGTTTGGTATGATTCAGTTGAGCTTTTTGTTCAGGATAAATTATATGACTGGTCATCTGTTACTGATAAAATAAAGAAAAAATTAACAGTGAATTTGTAGCAGTAGCACCGAATAGGTATATTAAGCTTTAAGTTTTTAAATCAGTGTATTTATATTGTATTTTTGTTCAAGGCTGTGCTGAATATCATTAAAATCACATTTTTTTATTGAAAGCTCAGAGCCTTTTATGCCAACCTTTTCTGCACCTATATATTTATAAAAATTTATTGCTTCCGGCAGGGATGAAATTGATACGTTATTCATTTTTAAACTGCTTGCAAGTTTTGAAACAGCGTAAACAAGGCAACTCCCGACACCGTTTAATGCCCTTTTACCTTTTTTCTCTCTTTCCGATTGAAGCAAAGCAAGGTTTACACTTCCCTGATTTATTTCTGCCATTGCCAAACCTTTTATGTCGCCTTTTGAATTTTCTACTATATAAAATCGTTTAAACATTAATTTGCTTGAACTTAATTTTGTTTTTATTTCTTCAAGAAAATTTTTTATTATATATCCCCCATAGGTAGTTCCGCACCAAGATTTTAAAAGCTTTCCCATTCTTTTTTCGTCACTTGCTTCAAGTTCTGATATGTAAACATTTTTCTCAGTTTTTAAAGCAGGAAAAAAGAATAACGGTTGTTTTAACTTCGCCGTATATATAGGTCTGCTTTTAAAATTTATACCTGTAAGATTAATCATACTTTTTATAAAAATCAAAAAAATAAAATTTGCCCTTTAAATTGATATATAACAATATTAGTGTTATACTTGTTATGTAAACAATATTTATAAAGGGAATTTATATGGAAGATAAAAAAATTGTTTTGGAAGAAGCTTTTAAATGTATGTTTAAAAAAGGCTGGCTTGGAAAATTTTTAGGAATTATTCTTTTGCTTATTCCGATTTCATTGTGTGCATTAATAATGGAAATTCTTAAAAACATAACCTTTCATCCCGCAACTTTTATAGGATTTTTTCTGATTCATACAGTAGGTTTAATAATAGGTTTTATAATTTACGGATATTTTGTTTTGTATGCTCATGACAGAGCTTTGGATAAAAATGCAGAACTGAGAGAATTACCCGGAAATATGTTTGCTTCATTTTTGGTAGGGATAAAAACTCCCACGGGTCTTATTATAAATATTATTGTACTTCATATTTTATACATAATTATTGTCGGAATTCCGTTATTTTTGATAAATTCACTTTTAACAAAATTATCACCTGTTATCGGAATAGTTATAAGTATAATTTTGTTATTGGTTGTCGGAGTTGCCTTTACTGTTTTGATGATAAATTTCTTAGGCAAATTGTACGCTCATTACGTAAAAGACTTGAATCTTATCTCTTGGTTTCAGTGGAGAAAAGCCTTAGCTTTCAACAAAGATTTACATTTCGGAAAATTAAATATATTTTTAGCTATACTTTGTACCATTGGTGCATGGATATTATACGGTATTGTTGGAATTATAATAATGATTCCTGTATTGATTTCTGCCGCAATAATTAAAAATGCAATTGTATTAGTGGTATTATTCGCATTAATCGGGATTATATCAGTATTCGTAAACTATTTTATATTAATGTTTTGGTCAAATATATTCGGACAATATACTTATAATGCGATTGAACACAAAATAGGAAAAAGTCCTGAAATCTTACCCAAATCAATAAATCCCGATACTTTATTAACAATGATAATAGCTATAACTTTAATTACTCTAAACGGAGTTTCTTATCTGTTTATTATGAACTCACCAAGTAACGGAATCACATTCGGTCCGACATATTCATACGGAACCTCAAACGGTTCGTACAATAATACCGGAACGCCGCAAAAACAATATTTTTGTTCCTTTATTAATGAAGAAGGTACATCGATTGGCACAATATATACCCCCGGAGTAGGACCTTTAAGGGATTGCAATGACTCTTTCTTTATAAAAACTCCTGAGGAAAGAATGGCCTGCATAAGAGATAATATACTTATCGAAAAAATGTATAAAAACGGGGAATGCGAAGAAGTAAAAACCGATGATTCAGGTACAATGACTTTTGGAGGCGGGTCAGATTATAATGACAGCAGAAACAGCGGACCGATAGGAGATTTAATAGACAGACAATCAAATTTAGCCGCATTAATAAAAATTAAAAAAGCGATTTCAAACTATGAATCAGTTGCTTATATTTATATGGAAGAAAAATCAACCCCTCAAAAAAAAGTTAAGGATTTAAAAGGCTTAGCCGGACAAAATTGCGAAAACCTTGATGAATATTTTAAAATAGTCAATAGAAATGATAGTTGTTCATTTACAACAGCTGACGGAATTTATTGGGAATTTAACCCGAACACTGGTGAAGTAACAGTTTCAGACAGTTATGATAACCCTACATATACTCTTCAAATGGGGGTTTGTGAAGACGGAACAGTTAATTGTTCAAGTAGATATCCCGAAGTTTCGCAGATGATGAATAAGACTTCTTAAATATAAAAAGAGCCGACTAAAACAGCCGGCTCTTTTCTATATATCCAACCTTTCTACATATTTTTCAATTCAAACATTTGTGCAGCTAATTCTAACTTCGCATCATCACTTAAAACACTGCCCACTTCACTGTTAATTGCAGATAAGTATTCTTCAACCTTAGGCTCAAAAACATCAAGCATTGAAGCTATAATACGCTGAGCCTGTTCCGGTGTAACGTATTTAGAGATATTTAAAACTCTGGGTTTTTCAACAGGTTTCATTGATGCCGCTTGTGCATTCAAATAATCTAATGTGTCGGAGCCTGAAACCTGAGTGTTAGTATTTTCGGTTTGCGGTTTGCTTTGGGTATTTGTATCATTGTTTGCCGCTTGACCGTTTCCTTGACCGTTATTGTTTACTGCGTAGTTGTTTGTATTTATTGATGTGTTATTGCTTATTGGGTCCATATGTCCTCCTTTTTATATTTTGTTCACATTATATATATCGGCATTTTTTTTAAAAACTTTAAGATTTTATATAAAATTGTTACAAAATTTTACAATTTATCCTCTATTTGCATGAATAGGAGTTCTAATGTTTTTATTATAGTATATACTATATTTGTAATAACAAGGAGTTTTTTATGTCTTTAAACTTCAGTGGTCCGGGCGACCTGCCCATAATCCGTGAAGCACAAAACATGATGAACAACGGCGGCGGCGGTAATTTGGGCTATTTCCAAGGTCGAAAAAAGAAAAAAGAAAAACAAATTGATATTTTTAAACCTACTGATGAAGATGATTCATTTACTCTTTCATCAGAAAACGAAAATGTCGATTTCGATTCAAATGAAAACCAATCAAACAATCCAAATTTAACAGAAAAATTAAAAGATTTTTTGAATAAATTCAAAAAGTAAGGTCTTTATTTGAAAAATTAAATTTTCCTGCGGAATGTGGGTAGTATTTGACATGTTTTTTTTATTTATAATAATAAAATGTGAAAGTATTAAGGATAGTTTACATGTCAAAAACAGCGGAAGAATTATTTAAAGAAGGATATAATTGTGCTCAGGCGGTATTTTGTTCGCATTGTGAAGAATTAGGAATAGATATTGAAACCGGAGCAAAACTTTCATCGGCATTTGGCGGCGGAATGGGCAGAATGAGAGAGGTCTGCGGTGCCGTAAGCGGTTTATTTATGCTTTTAGGTTTAAAAGAAGGTTATTCTGACCCGACGAATAACGAAGCAAAAAAGGAACTTTATTCAAAAGTCCAAAAACTCGCAGGTGAATTTAAAGAAGAATTTGGTTCAATTATTTGTAAAGAACTTTTGGGTTTAGAACCGAAAGCCCCTTGTGATGACCCTAACCCGACACCGAGAACGGAAAAATTTTACCAAAAAAGACCATGCGTTGATAATGTAAAATTTGCGTCAGAACTTTATGAAAAATTGAAATAGAACACAAAAAACATCAGAACGAAAGTCTTTATTCCCGCCAAATTCACCAAAACTTGCAATTTGTTATTTTTGTATTACCATGTACATAGTAATTCTTCCGTTTAGAATTTAAAAGAGGATAAAGAGAGAAATATATATGGTTAGAAAGTTAATAGTATTAGCAATCTTAATCGGATGTGGGTTTTTCTCATCTGAGTTTGCATACTCAGATAATACCCCAATACCAAAAGTAACCGTAAAGGAATATATTGTAAAACACTCAATGGAGTTGGGAATTGATCCTGCTCTTGCACTCAGCATAGCAAAACAAGAGTCGGGATTCAGACATGAATTAAAAAGCCCATACGGTGCAGTTGGAGTATTTCAACTTTTACCGGCAACCGCAAAAAAGATGGGCTACAACCCTTATTATTTGAGTGATAACATTAAAGGCGGTTTAAAATATTACCAAATGATGTATAAACAGTTTGGTTCGGTCGAATTGGCTTTGGCGGCTTATAATGCCGGACCGGGTAATGTAGCGAGGTATAAAGGCATGCCTCCTTTCAAAGAAACTAAGGTATTTGTAAACCAAATTATGACTGAATATAAAAATCAGAAAAATAACCCTGACCCTGCAATTATCAAATACAAAGAATCTATCGCCAAGAAAAATGAGAATATATTAAAACCGCAGAAAAGTTCTCCGACGGAAGATATAGTCGAAGTCAATGAAACACCGGAAGTTAATGATAATGTAAAAGATAATGAACCTGTAAATCTAAAAGATTTACTTTCAATGAAAGCTCAATAAACATAACAGATTAAATTTTTTATTATTAAAAATTCTAAGCTGCTTCTTCGTAATCTGTTTCATCATCAAATTCAGTTTTGTCAACTTCTGCGGGTTTATCAGAATTAACTTTATCCTGATGTTTGTTTAAAATCTTTTTACCGGTTTGATAACCGACAAATACCGCAAAAATATTTTTCAAATAATCTGCTGCCGATAATTTTGTCAACTTATCAAGTTTAACTTTTTCTGAAAGCTTTTTCACCGCATTAACAGTTTTTGGGAACTTTTCTGATATATATTTACCGAATCGGCTTATTGCATTTTTAACATTCTCTTTTCCGCAGGAATTTAAAAGTTTTCCGCATGATTGCTTAAATCCAACGAGTTTGTCTAAAATTTTTGTACCGACTTTTGTTTTTGATAAATTTTTAACTATGAAATTTTTCAAAAATCCGGGAGCTTTTCTTGCACCGATAAAAGCACCGCCTGCCGCTAATGCGGCTGCACCGTACGTCGCTCCTTTTCTGAGCCAGCTCGGAGCTTTTTCATTATTGACAACTTTATCTTCAATTTGATTTGTTAAAATACCGATTGTTGCTTCTTCGGGAGAACTTAATGCATTTTTTGTTGATATAACTATATCTGATAAATCTTCCGTAGCTTTTGAGGTTGTCCCAATAGCCGATGAAACCTGCTCAATGAGAGATTTCCCGTCATTATTTCCTCGAAATGTTTGATATGAATTAATACTGCCTATTTTCATTCAATTCTCCTAAAAATATAATAACACTAAATCAAAGTATGATAAAATATTTTTTTGCTATTTATATTAACTTATGTAAAAAAATTGTTACATATTTTATTCTCTTATGATTTGTATTACGGTAAAATAGGCTAATTCCGCTATAATAAAATTAAATCATTATTAAAAAAACGAAACTTATTTATTGATTGATGACCGATGTATTTGCTTTAAGGGAGATTTTGCAGAGTTAGAAAAAAAAATTAACAAATTTTCACCATATTGGAAATAATACTGTTCTCCGACTTGAATTTATGGTTTTAAGTTTTATACTTGATTTGAGAGGGGGTAAAATGTATAACCCAAAATCACACAAAGCCGAGGAATTTATTGACCATAATGAGGTTCTTGAAACCTTAAAATTTGCTGATAAAAATAAATCAAATATCAAACTAATAGATGAAATAATTGCAAAAGCAAAACTTGAAAAAGGTCTTACGCACAGAGAAGCTGCTGTGCTTTTGACTTGTAACATAAAAGAAAAAAATGACGAGATTTTAAGTCTTGCAAAAAAAATTAAAGAGAAATATTACGGTAACAGAATTGTTCTTTTTGCACCTTTATATATTTCAAATTATTGTGTAAACGGCTGTGTTTATTGTCCTTACCATTCAAAGAATACGACAATTCCACGCAAGAAAATGACACAAGAAGAAATAAAAAAAGAGGTAATTGCTCTTCAAGATATGGGTCATAAAAGAATTGCACTCGAAACAGGCGAGGATCCTGTTAATAATCCGATTGAATATGTTTTGGAATCAATAAAAACAATTTATTCTATAAAACATAAAAACGGTGCTATAAGACGAATTAATGTGAATATTGCCGCTACAACGGTTGAAAATTACAAAAAACTTCACGAAGCCGGAATCGGTACCTATGTTTTATTTCAGGAAACTTATAACAAAGAATCTTATGAAAAACTTCATCCGACAGGACCCAAACACAATTACGCATACCATACAGAGGCTATGGACAGAGCTATGCAGGGCGGAATTGATGATGTAAGTTTGGGTGTTTTGTTTGGGCTTGAATCATATTTATATGAGTTTAGTGCATTATTAATGCATGCTGAACACCTTGAAGCTGCATACGGCGTTGGACCTCACGCAATAAGTGTCCCCCGAATTAAACCCGCAGACGGTATTGACCCGGATACTTTTGACAACGGAATTGATGATGAGACTTTCTGCAAAATAGTTGCTTGTATAAGAGTTGCGGTTCCATATACAGGACTGATAATCTCAACAAGAGAATCAGCGTCTTGTCGTGAAAAATTGCTCGCATTGGGGGTATCACAGATGAGCGGAGGCTCAAAAACCAGTGTGGGCGGCTATGATAATCCGTCAGAAGAGGACAAAGAATCCGCTCAGTTTGAAGTTTCAGACAGACGTACTCTTGACGAAGTGGTTAATTGGCTTATGAAATTAGGTTATTTGCCCAGCTTTTGTACTGCTTGCTATGGAAGCGGAAGAACAGGCGACAGGTTTATGGAAATCTGCAAAAAACAGCAAATTCATAATTTCTGCCACCCGAATGCACTTTTAACCTTGAAAGAATATTTGGTTGATTATGCATCGCCTTTAACAAAATTAACAGGCGAAGAACTTATAAAAACAGAAATTGATAATATACAAGATGAAAATATCAGAAAAATAACAGTTGAAAATCTTTCTAAAATCGAAACCGGTGCAAGAAATTTCAAATTTTAAAACACTATGAACCAAGCAGGTTAATAGCATCTTCAAGCAGTTGTTTATTCGTAGAAACAAGTTTGTTTGCAATATCCATTTGTAATTTTGCCTGTTTGAAATAAGTTATGTTTGCAGAAAAATCAGTATTTGACATTTCAATAAGACCGCCTCTGACATCACCTCTGCCAATTACCGGTTTTCCTGAATCTTCTGTCTCCATAAATCTTCCTTGACTTACTTCAAACAAACCTTCCGGATTATGAAAATTCATAATAGCTACTTTAAATAACGGTACAACGACTTTTCCGCTATCTGCTTTACCGTATAAAATACCGTCACCTTTAAATTCAAATTCATCATATTTTCCGAGATATTTACCGTTATTTGGGTCAATCCATAATTTAATATTAGTTGTCGGGATATCCGCAACACCGCCATTTAGTGCAGTTTCTTCAAATTGTGCGGCATTAAGAGCCTTTGCACCCTGCATAATTTCGCCTTTATCATTTAAAATGTAGCCTTGAACCGCAAGTCCTTCTTTACTTCTGTAAACACCTTCCGAGTCAAACTTAAATTCTCCCAAACGAGTGTAGGATAATGCTCCGGCATCGTTTCTGACAGTAAAAAAGCCCTGTCCTTCAAGATATATGTTCTCAGGAGAGGTACCGGGCATTGATTTACCCTGATCAAATTTTCTGTGAACATTTTCGGAAATAGAACTGTCCAAAAATGTTTTAAATGTCGGTTGAGATTCTCTGTAACCAACGGTATAAACATTGGTAAGGTTTTCACCTATTGCGTCTAACCAAGCTTTTGTAACCTTTTTAGTATTTAGTGCATTTACAAATGAATCATTCATCTTCTGACTCTCCCTTATAATTTCTTTGTCTTTGTTCTCTGCTGTTTTGTCTGTAATACAAATCGTTATATACTATATTCTGTTCTTCAAATTTTTGCTTTAAAAACGGAATATTATTTCTTAAATAAGCTTCAACTGCTTTGTCACCGGGTATAAATTCTGCGGTAATTTTACCTTCTTTGTCAACTTTCATAATAACCGTAACATTGTTATCAAAATCAAGTCTTACCGGTTTTTGGGTATCCCTTGCTTTATTTATCAAATTAAATAAGCCCTTAGAAACTTCCATTGACTTGTAAGCTTGTATATCGTTTGTTGATGCCAATTCTCCGAGGTTAATCAGCCGATTTTGCTCTATACCAATAGAAAATTGAGGATTTTTAACTAATTCGTTAAAAAACAGTGCATCACTTTGAGAAATACTCAGAGTGTCAAAATCCATAGTTAAATCTGTCTGAATAAGGTTTAAACCCTGAGAAGAAACAATAAAATTATTCATTGCGTTTTCATTTAAAATTGTTTGAAAATCACTTTGTTCTCCGTCTTTCATTTCGGATGACATTGTACGTTCTGTTGTAACTTCTTCTTGATTATGCAATTTTTCAATCTTCATCTGATACCTCTATACCTGCTTCTTGTGCCATTTTTCTCAACATTTCGGCTTCTTCTTTTTCTTCTCTTGTGCGTAAAAAGAACCTTTGTGAGCCTATTTCCGAAAGTTGTTTTAGTTCTGCTTTTTTTTCTTCTTCTAAATAGATTTCTCTTAGTCTTTCTTTGTGTTTTTCCAAAACATTAACTTCTTTTTCCATTTCAAACAATTTTTGTTTTTCTTCTTCGAGTTTATCAAGAGCGACCTGTTTTTCCTGTTCTAACTCAACTCCCTTATCGTAAAGGTGTTTGAGATAGGTATCGTAGGCTTCATACATTGTATAATCAGCTTTTCGCATATTTTCTCTTGTAGAAGTTATCTCTTGATTGTTTTGGTCTATTAAATTTTCAACTCTTGCCACCTCTTGTCTTGCACGAACAACAGCTAATTCCTGTTCTTCTTTTTTCATTATTCTTAAATCAAGTATTTTTTGCAATCTATATCGAAATGGCATAAACTTACACTATTTTTCTATTTTACTGATATTATCCTTCCTTTTTGCTAATATTAAATCATCTGTTTGCATTAATATTTTAATGATTGTTACAAAAAAGTCAATTTATAGCAAAAAAAGTATAAAAAATGTTTTATTATATATGTACAGAGATTTTATAGGAAGGACATATTGTGCCGGAAATAGGTCAAAATCCATATAATCAGTATCATTCTCCGCAGCAATTCGGTACATATAACGTACCGTCAAAAGGTATTGAAGAGGTAAAAACAAAAAACCGTTTGCTTGGTGCGGTAACAGATTCTGTTGAAAATTCCGAAAAAGGAGATATGAAAACAAGCTTTTTGGCAAGTTTGTTAGCAAGTATCGGTATTGTAAAGGGTACAAATTTTCTTTTACAGCCCAAAAACATAACAGATACAATGACTCAATATGATACATACACAAACAGCCGTCTGTACAGAATAGGGCAAAAAGTTGACAATTTCGGACCATTAAGATGGATTTCAAATAAACTCGGTGCCGTAAAAAGAGGTTTAAGCAGAATTCCTGTTCCCCAATTTGTAAGAGAAATGGGCGAAAAATGGCGTATCGGTTCAGTTGCGCCATGGGATAAAACAGGTATGTGGACAAAAGGTAAAAAAGTCGAAGCAATGAATGAATTTTTGGACTTTTTGTCTAAATCCTCATACAAAAAATTAAATTTAGGAAGAAACTATGATATAGTAAAAAATACTCTTGACCAATTTGCGGCAAAACGAATTAACCCGTATGAAGCATTTAAAAAAATTGAACCTATTATGAGAAATGTAAATGCAAAAGATTTGGCAAGAATAAGCAGACCGACAGGGTTCTTTTCAAGGTTATTCGGTGTATCTAATGATTTGAATCTGTCCTTAGCAAAAGCTCAGACTTTGGCAAAAACTTCCGGCGGAGCAGTCGGAAAAACTATCGGTAAATCAACTACAATGCTTGGTGAGGCATCAGGCGGAGGTGTACTTGGCGGAAAATTTGCTCTGCTATTAAATGCCCTTTTCATTGCACAGAACTTGAACGAAGCAAGGAAAGCGGAAGACGGTGAAAAATTAAAAACCTTTATGGACGAATTTTTCGGTACTACATTGGGGTCTTACTTAATGCAAATGTATATGGGCGAAAAATTTAATAACTTCTTAGGTTTGGCAGAGCACGGAATGACTTTAAACTCAGCGGAAATGCAGGGTATTATAAATCAATTAAAACTTGAAGACCCGAAACGTGTTCTTGATGTTGTAGGTGCTTACAACAAACTTGTACCTAAAAATAAAGCATTGTCAGCACTTTTGGATAAAATCGGTAAGGACAGTGCAACCATTGGTGAGGCAGGTAAGATACTGTCCAAACACGGTGTTGAAATAGGAATGAAAGATAAAGCTCTTGTCAAGCTGTTAGAATGTATTGAAAAGGGAAAAATTGCACCGAGCGGGACACCATGTGTTAAAGGGGTTATCACTCCCGAAAGAGCTGTAGAGATTTTAAGACGTTTCGGAATTACTCCGTCTGATACATCAATTGAAGCAATTAGAAATTCAGCAGGAAGCAATTTGAAAACTTCAATTATGAATCTTTTGCAAAGAGAAATTAAAACTCCCGAGCAGATGGAAACAATGTACAAAGGTATAAAAGGAGCAATGAAATCAAATATTACTTTCGGCTCAATATTCAAAGGTACAGACGGCAATTTCTTAACAAGATTAGGCAGATACATAGTACAAAAACCTGTTGCGGCAGTGACAAAATTATTGTCAACAGGAAGATATACTCTTACTGACCCTAATGCCGGATTTTTAAGAAGATTAGGCGGCAGATTTAAACGTATCGGCGGCGGTATCGGCAGAATACTGTTAGTATCAATGGTACTTGTTCCTCCTATTGCAGGTTTGTTTACGAAATTTTCACACAAAATATTCGGCAAACCCAAAAAGAAAATTCTTGAAGAACAACAAGCTCAAATGCAGCAGCAAGAACAAGAAAAATTATTACAACAATTACAACAAATGCAAAACCAACCTCAGCAAGTACCGCAAGGTACCCCCACAGAATATGTGCCGTTTTCAAATCAATCAACAAATCTTATAGATATGTACACGGGAAAAACAAACCCGCAAAATCAAAACGGAACACAGGCTCAACAAAATAATCCCGCTCAACAAAATAATTCCGCACAACAGGCAAAACCAAGTGAAATTAACAAATACGACAGTGCAACTTATGTCCCGAATCAGATGCTGACACAAGAATCTTTTGTTGACCCTGCTTTGACGCAAGACTTATTAGTTCGTCGTGATTTAGCACTTCAACATGCAGATTCGGTTGAAAAGAATGCAAGAGACCTCCTCAGTCGTCTGTAATCAACTATTTTGCACCCGTAACTTTTATTAAATGGTAGCCAAACTGTGTTTTAACCGGATTTGAAACTTTACCTAAGGGTAGAGAAAAAGCGGCATCTTCAAATTCTTTTACCATCATTCCTCTGCCAAAAAATCCCAAATCACCGCCGTTTTGTCCTGACGGGCATTGTGAATATTTCTTTGCGGCTTCTTCAAATGTGATTTTTCCCTCTTCTATATCCGCTTTTAGTCTTAATGCTTGTGCTTCTGAATTTACCAAAATATGACTTGCCTTTACTTCGTTTCTTTTCATACTCATATTTTGTGAAACGGCAGCATCTACGCTGTACTGATTATACAAAAATACTCCGCCGGATAAGATAACAACAATAATTAAAAGTCCTATATATTTTTTCATGATGTACTCCTTTTTCTGAATTTTAACATAAAAATATTTTAAATTTAATTAAAAATTCTTCTCGTTAAATCTGCTTTGCGAAGTCGGATGTTTTCAGGAGTTACTTCTACAAGTTCATCGTTTTCAATATACTCCAAAGCGTCCTCTAACTCCATTTTTCTCGGAGCTTGCAAAGTTACCATAACATCGGCAGTTGAGCTTCTCATATTGGTTAATTTTTTGGTTTTGCAGATATTGACCTCAATGTCCTGCGAACGATTACCCTCACCGATAATCATTCCTCTGTAAACTCTTGTTTTCGGGGTTACAAAGAAAACTCCTCTGTCCTCAAATTGAGCCAATGCGTACGGAATAGCCTCACCGGTTTCATGTGCAATCAGAGAACCGCTTCGTTGTTTATTAATGTCGCCTGCATAGGGTTTATATTCATCAAAAGTGTGGTTCATAATACCTTCACCTCTTGTAATACGGATAAATTCGCCTCTGAATCCGATTAAACCTCTTGCGGGAATAGAAAACCTCATTTTTGTACGATTTTCATTGGTCTGCATATCAACCATTTCACCTTTACGGCTTGCAATGCGTTCAATACAAGCCCCGGCATTTTCCTCAGGAACATCTATCATAAGATTTTCAAACGGTTCATAGCGTTCGGAATTTATGTTTTTGTAGATAACTTCCGGTTTTGAAACCTGAAACTCAAACCCCTCACGACGCATTTGTTCTATTAATATGCTTAAATGCAATTCTCCTCTGCCTGATACTCTGAAAACATCAGTAGAACCTGTATCTTCAACTCTCAGGCTCACATTTTTTTCAAGTTCGTCATAAAGTCTTTTTCTCAATTGTCTTGAAGTTACGAATTTGCCTTCCTGTCCCGCAAACGGACTTGTATTGACGGAAAAATTCATCTGTAAAGTTGGTTCATCAACTTTAATCAGAGGAAGTGCCACAGGATTATTCAAGTCAGAAATCGTTTCCCCGATTTGGATTTCCGGAAATCCTGCAACTGCAACAATATCTCCTGCATAAGCTTTTTCGATTTCAACTCTGCCTAAATCGTGAAAACCGAAAAGCTTTGCAATTTTTCCTCTTTCAATTGAACCGTCTGCTTTAATAAGACTGACTTGTTCCTGAGAACGAATTACACCGTTTACAATTCTTCCTGTTACAATTCTTCCGACATAATCATTGTAATCAAGTGTTGTTGCCTGAAACTGTAATTTTTTATCAGGGTCGCCTGATGGCGGATTTATGTTTTTTAAAATACAGTCCAAAAGCGGTGTAATGTCATCTGATTTGTCGGTTAATTTTTTCTTTGCAAAACCTTTTAAGCTGCTTGCATATATGTATGGAAAATCAAGCAAGTATTCATCGTCGGTCAATTCCGTAAACAAATCAAAGACCCTGTTAAGTGCATTTTCAGGGTCTGCGGCGGGCTTATCTATTTTGTTAATAACAACTATAATTCTAATGCCTAATTCCAATGCTTTTGAAAGTACAAAGCGGGTTTGGGGCATAGGACCTTCTGCTGCGTCAACGATTAATAAGGCTCCGTCAACCATACCCAAAACACGTTCGACCTCACCTCCAAAATCTGCGTGCCCGGGGGTGTCAACAACATTAATTTTGTAACCTCGATAGTTTATGGCTATGTTTTTTGAAAGAATTGTAATTCCTCTTTCACGTTCGATTTCATTACTGTCAAGAACACGTTCCTGAACTTTTTGGTTTTCCCTGAAAACACCTGCCTGTTTTAACATGCAATCAACAAGGGTTGTTTTGCCGTGGTCAACGTGTGCAATTATTGCAATATTTCTTATCTTTTCATTTTTCATAGTTATTAATATTCCGTTTTTAGGTCTTAATTACAGTTAAATGATAATACAAACATTTTTACATTGCACACTATTATTCATTATTTTTTGTTTTTTTATAGTCCTGCCTAAGCTTGTAAGGCTCGCACTCGCCTACAAATACCGGTGGGGTAAAATACAGAAAATACCCTCTCCCTTAATCCCTCTCCAATGGAGAGGGAAATTCTATGTCATTGCGAGCGATAGCGACGCAATCCAAAAAATGTTGCGGTAAATAATTAATTTACCGCAACCTACCTTCTGAGTTTTTACTACTACTTACTTACACATATAGTTCTTAAAGTCGTATCATTTTTATTTGCACCGTTTCCTATACCTTCCCAAACTGCTGAGAAATTGACAGTATCATTATTAT
>JAFSWA010000076.1 GCA_017444705.1 bacterium | reverse complement strand
TACTGTTTCAGATTTTTTTGCTTTTCTTGAAAAGCGTAAGGGCAAGCTTGACGGTGTTGTCATAACAGGCGGAGAGCCGACTTTGCAAAAAGGGCTTTATCAGTTTATTTTTGAAATTAAAAATATGGGTTTTGCGGTTAAATTGGATTCAAACGGTTCTAATCCTGATATTTTGAAAAAACTGATTGATGATAAACTTGTAGATTATATTGCTATGGATATAAAAGCTCCGTTTAATAAATATCATGAAGTCATTAAAACAAAAATTCCGTTGGAGAATATCAAAAGAAGTATCGATTTACTTTTAGAAAACAAAGTTGATTATGAATTTCGAACAACAGTTGTCAAAGAACAGTTGGCTTTTGAAGATTTTGAAAAAATCGGACAGTTGATTAAAGGTGCAAAAAAATACTTTCTGCAAAAATTTGAACCGACAAAAACTCTCGACCAAAAATTTATTGAATATACAACATATTCTAATCTTGAATTTGAAACCATTTGCGGCATTTTGCAACCGTATGTTGAAAAAGTAAGTGTAAGGTAAAATTAAAGGGGTATCATAAAAATTTTATCCTTTTAATTTGTTAATTTTGGCATAAAATTTTTTAACAGTTTTTTAATAATGTTAAAAAAGGAGGAAATTATGTCAGAATATGCAATTAAAATGATTGAAAAAAACGGGATTGATGTAGAAAAACTTTTAGAATTACTTATTAAAAATGCGGGTTCTGAGATGTCAACATATTATCATTACAATCTTTTACGCTCAAACTTAATAGGTATTGAGGGGGAAGGATTGAAAGAAATTGTTGATGTGGCAAAAACAGAGGACAGAAATCATTATGAGGCTTTGGCAACAAGAATATATGAGCTTGGCGGTGAATTGCCGGATGACTTGTCGGTTTTTTACAATAATGCGTCTTGTCCTCCTGCACACTTGCCGACAGATAAAAATAACGTTATTGAAATAATAAAGATTTTAAGAGATGCGGAACAATGTGCTATGGCAGGTTATAACGAAATTTGTAAAATGACTTTCGATAAGGATTTTCGTACTTACGATTTGGTTCTTGCAATCTTGCATGAAGAAACTGAACATGAAAGCTGGTTCTCGGAATTTTTAGGAGAGGGTCCGTCAGGTCATTTTATGAGAAAAGGTGAAAGTTCTCCTTTTGTCAGAAAATTTTTGCACTGATTTAGAAGTTAAGATTTGGAGATTTGAAATTAGGGCGGTTTTGGGAACAAAACCGCCTAAGAATTTATAATTAATACGTAATTGTAAATATTTTTTAATATATGAAAATAAATTGGCAATTATTAATGGCGTTTTATTTTTATAAATTCAAATGTAATAATAAATTTTAGTTAGGTGTGTATGATTATTTCTTCTCTTAATAGTAATTTTTTAAATGTAAATGCAAATAAAAAAACAGTAAATTCCCGCTTATTTGCTCAAAAACCCGATATAGTTTCATTTACGGGCAAAAGACCATTTTCCTATACTGACAAAGGTATTTTACAAACTTCAATTGATGAATGCAAAAATAAAGAAGAAATTCAGGCTTTATTGAAGAATGAAGACGGGGTATATAAATATCGACCGTTTACAATTTTTGAGATTTTAACGCAGAAAGATAAACCTAATTTTAAGGAAAATTTAAAAGCTTTACAAGAGTTTAAAAAAGGTAATGCTCATTTTGCTCCTGAAGATATTTCTATGATATTAGCAGCTTGCGACGGAAAAGACGTAAAAGAAAGATTGGATTTGATAACATCACTTTCAAAAAAAGGAATTAAAGTAATCAAAGAGCTGTTTTATGCTGATAATGAAAAATTTAAAGAAATAAAACCTCTTTTAGAAGAAATAAACGATTCTAATAAGAATGAAATTATTGCAACATGTTACACTATTGCTGTTGATGTGGAAAAGCCTTGGTCTGCTATGTCACCGGCGGATAGATTATTAACTTCAATTTTTGGGAAAAAACATAAAAAAGATGATTTGGAAAAATTAATAGAAAGCGGAAAATACAAAAATATATCAAAAAATGATTTAAAAAAATACAAAGAAGAACATTTTAAAAATTATGTTGAATTATTCCAAAAAGCAAAAACCATGCCGCAAGTATTGGATATGATTAATCATCTTACAGGACTCGGACAACATTCAAAATATAAAGACGAATATATGCGTAAAATGTTGAAAGATGATTTTAAATTTGAAGATGTTGCAAATATATGTTTACAAAAAGCTTCACCTGTTACTACTACGGAAACAGACATTGTGAATAAATTGTTGTTTGGCAAACCAAGTCCCGAATTAAAAACAAGGATTAATGAATTCAAGAAAAAGACAGGCATTAATTTGTGTACTGATAACAATATCCCTGTTTCATATATTGACAGGTTAGAAAAAATGTTACCGGATTTAAAGCAACATTATATCGATAATAGTGACATTGTCGGAGCATATATTACAAATATTCTTGAAAAAAATGTCGGCGGGAATTGCCATAACTCGGGAATAAAAATTTCAACTTTATATCCCAGTTTTGAATCAACCGTATATCATGAATATGCCCATGTCGCACATAAACGCTGTATTCCCTTTGACGGAGAAAAAGTCGATCGCTATCAGGCTTGGGAAAATTTATCAAACAAAAAATTCTATCCGAAAGATTCAATAGAATATAAAACGACCGTGTCGCAGCTGAGAGACTATGCTACTACTAATTTTGTGGAATTTGTCGCTGTATTAAATGAAAAAATAGGTGAGGGAAAATTTGAAGTTGTTATCAACGACAAAGGAGAAAAAGTATTGAGAAAATACCTGAAAGACGGCGATACAACAACCGCAAAAGATTTGGAAATATTAATGAATATTTATAAATCGGCTTACGGTCCTGACGTTGGTGCGAAAAAAGCCTCTGATACAACTTCACAATACGTGGAAACTCCTTTTCAGGGAACAGAAAAATTCAATTTTATAAAAAATCATTTAGAAAATGCAAAAAAAAGGTATTTACAAAATAAAAAGTAATTAAAAGAATGCGGATTACACTTCAACGCAACTATTGCTTGATATGTACAGCACATATCCATTGATTTTACATAAATACCTAATTTTTTAAATATCCCTCTTTAAATCGTGCCTAAAAAGTGGTATAATTAAGCTATGATAAAAAGAAGATGTAAAATTACATTTATTCGCCACGGTGCAACAATATATACGGAAGCCGACAGATTGTCCGATAAAGACAATTATCCTCCTTTAAATGAAACCGGTAAAGAAGAAATGGAAGCCGTTTCCCAGTGGATTAAAAAACGTGGAATTATGGCTGACAGAATTTTTTGCAGTCCGGAATTACGGGTAACTCAAAGTGCAAGAATTTTGTCAAAAGTATGTAAACAAGATTTTGAAGTTATTCCTGATTTGACGGCAAAACGCTCCGGAACATGGAGCGGGCTTTCTTTTGAACAAATAGAAGAAAAATATCCGAAAGAACTCGAAGCATATCATAATGACAGAGGTAATTTTGTCATGCCGAACGGTGAATCGATGATTCAGTTTAACGAAAGAACCAATGAGGTTATTGAAAGAATTGTAAAAGAAAATGATTCAAGCAGAATTATCATAATTACGCATGGGGATGTTATTCAATCAGCGGTGGCAAGAATTTTGCATGTCCCTGCTGATTATCAGACAAGAATTATTATCCCCACAGGTTCTGCCACTCAAATAAGCTATTTTAAAGATTGGTCTGTTCTTGTTTACTCGGGAGTTATTGATTATTAATATAAGTTTTGTTAAGAAATATTAAGACTAATTTTTTGAAATTTGACATGAGCCTCAAACACAATGACAATGCCATAGATAGACAGATAGATAGATAGAAAAGAATGATAATGAAGAAGATAACAAGTAAACGGATAATAATTAAAGAGAAAGAAGAAGAATCCAACAAACTATTTTTTCCTTTGTGCTTATTTCAGCGCGTTCTCTCTT
>JAFSWA010000075.1 GCA_017444705.1 bacterium | reverse complement strand
TACTCCGAATGTCATTGGCTCTGCATGGATTCCGTGAGAACGACCTACACAAATTGTATTTTTATATTTAATCGCCATATTTTTCAGCGTGGATATAACTATATCCAAATCTTTACTTATAATTTCAGATGCGTTCAAAATTTGCAAAGAAAGAGCCGTGTCAATAACATCTGAGCTTGTAAGCCCCATATGAATATACTTTGAATTTTCCCCGACTGATTCATTTAAGTTTGTTAAAAATGCTAAAACATCATGTTTTAACTCTTTTTCAAGTGCTTCAATTCTCTCAACGGAAAAAGATGCCTTTGATTTTATTTCATCTAATGCGTTTTTAGGGATTTCCCCTAATTCAAAATATGCTTCACAAACAGCAATTTCTACCTTTAAAAAGGTGTTGAATTTATATTGCAACGACCAAATTTCAGACATTTCTTTATTTGAATATCTTTCAATCATAAATTTATTATAAAAGAAAAATCATTTAATAACAATAAACTTAATTTTCTTGTCTGATTTTTTCAAGTTCTTTTTCTGCGTCTGTGAAATTGGGTTTTAATTCAAGACATCTTGTAAACATCTTTTCCGCTTCTTTAGAGTTTCCCATAGCTTTGTGAGTAAGCCCCAGCTGATAACTGTTTAGGGGGTAATTCGGGTCGAGCAGAAATGCCTTTTTCAGATAGTATTTAGACATTTGATTATCATTGCAATAATCTCTCAAAATAACTCCCATGTGGTGATATGCCTCAGGATGATTCGGAAAAGATTTAATCGCTCTTTTAAAATAAGGAATACTTTTTTCGTACATTTTGTTTTCATACAACAGTAAGCCCTGATTATTTATTGCAGAAACATTATTTGAATCCATATTTATTGCATATTGATAATAATCAAAAGCATCTTTTTTCTTTTTTAGAAAATGATACATACTCCCGATATTGAAATAATTTTTTGAAACCTGAGGCTCAAAATCCAAAACAAGTTTATAATATTTCAGTGCTTTTTTAAAATTATTGTTTGCAAAATAATTATATGCAAGTCTTTTTATGTTTGATAAATTATTAGGGTCAAGTTTGTAAATTCTTTCAAGACATTTTATAGCATCTTTTCTTTTATCGGTTGATATATATATATTTGCAATTTCATTTATAAAACAAATATCTTTAAATTCTTTGTAACCTGAAAGAGCTGTAATGACAGCCTCATCATATTTGTCTTCCGCCAAAAGAAGTTTTATTTTTCTGAAAACTTTTTGCTTATCCATAACAAAATTATTATACCAAATTTTTTACTTTTCGTCTAACATTGATTTAAAAGATTTTGTAATTGAGAGTGAAAATTC
Source organism: bacterium (assembly GCA_017444705.1). Classification (GTDB taxonomy): domain Bacteria; phylum Cyanobacteriota; class Vampirovibrionia; order Gastranaerophilales; family Gastranaerophilaceae; genus RGIG3525. The sequence continues at coordinate 13,101 of JAFSWA010000075.1, read as the reverse complement.
ATTGCTCTTGTTATTATATAGCGGGGAATTTTTCTTTTTCTTGCCTATCAAATAAGCCAAAGTTCTTTTTAAGGGACTTTTTGATTTTTCATTTTCTTTATCGATTTTTGCAAGTTCCTCATAAGTCTTTGTTCCCAACGGTACCCCGACAACTTTTCTTGCAATTGCGTCATTCATACTTGATGTTATTGCTGTTGTAGTAAAAGCACCGAACAGACTTGAATTACAGAACTTACTCAATAAATTATGGACAAATGCTAACATATATGCAGAAACGGATATTCTTGAAGCTTCTTGCATTGCACGGCTCTTTCCGTTATTAATTGCGGCTTTTACATCATTATTACTGTATTGAATCGATAAATTGTAAGCATCAACCACCAAAAACAGGGTAGTGATTGCTCTCGCTAAATTTATATTCCACATCGCAAAAGAATTACCGTCGTATTCCGCAAGTCCGGCACCATCTGTTTTTTTGAAATTATCAAACAATAATTTCTTCATTTTTTCAACATTTTCTTTTGTTAAATCCTTAGATTTCATCCTTTTGTCAAGAAATATGAAAATGTTTTTTACGCCCTCAATTTCCTCTGTATCTTTTTCCAAAGCTTCTAAAAACTCAGCTAAAAGTTTTGTTTCTTTTGTTTTATTGCTTAGTGAAGATTCTCTCCACAAAGCAGAATCCCGCATTTTTCTCAAAAAGGCAGCGTATTCATCTTTAATCCCCGGACTTTTCTTGTCTAATTCCTGCAATTTCGACTTCATTTTATTAAGAGAAGATACTGTATTTTCGGAACTGAAAATCCTTTTTATACCCGAAAATATTTGTTTTCCTATATTTTTTATAAAAAAGTAAGGTGACGCAAAACTTTTTACAATACTGCCCGTAATAGTCTTTTTTGTTCCAAGTCGTATTTTCTCACTTGAATTTAGTGCTGTTGCCAAATCGGTATTGCGGCTTTTCAAAGATTTATTGATAATTTCCACATAATTTTCGTAAAGTTTTGTATCAGCTTCTTTCAGTACATTAAGAATCGCCTTTACGTTTTTTGTACTCATGAAATAATCAGTTTTAAAGAAGCCTTTAAATGAAACATTTTTGGGATTAGTCAGTTTAGTATTTTTTTGTCTAAACGGAATTCTTGAATCTGACAGCACCATCAATTTCTTTTTTGATTGAGAAACTTTTTCTTTGGCTTTCGGCTTTGTGCCGGAAATAACTCTCCCTACCGAAACCCAAAAACCTTTCTTTTCTTCCATATCCTTTGACATTTTTTCCAAAGACTCTTTGTCTGACGGAAAAATCGGACGACCAACCAATTTTCTTCCTAAAATTTCTGTGGTCATTGTTGTTGCACCGACAGAAAACATTGAATTAAAAAGACTTTTATTAACATATTTTTCAAAAGTTCCTACAATAAAGTTTGTAAGATACATATTTATACCGATTTTTGCTACTTCTTGTGCAAACCTTGTTCTTCTTTGTGCATTAGCTTCATCTTTGTCGTTTGAATAACGAATGGTTGTGTTATAAGCATCATTAGCCAAATATACACCATATACAAGCCCTGAAATAAGTCTATTGCCAAGCATCTGATGTTTTATATTATATTGTCCTTTTGTAGGGTCAACGGATTTTAACCATCTTCTCATAGCCTTTGATTCGAGAACTTCCGTCGATGTCAAAAGAGGTTTAGTTTCATCCCATGCAGTTAATCCGGCGAGTTTTCTTTGCTTTGCTTCCCATATTTTTATTGACTCAATTAAACCAGTATAACTTTTGTAATTATTTATAATTTGATTATTCGTAATAACATCTTCATTGCGTTTTACTAACTTCGCAATAAACTCGCTGTGTTTAGCTCCCCATTTACCCAAACGTGAATCCAAAACATAAGAATACATATCCGAAAATATTTTTAACGGAGAAAATAAATTCCCGATAAATTTTCTTATCAACGGTTTTTCCGGAATTGAAACGGCTGCACCTTTATTTACGGCTTCCATAGCCTTTTCGGTTATCCCTAAACTCGTTCTGAAATTACTGTTCTCCTTCAATCTTTTAATAAATGCTTCTTTAAATCCAATATAAAGGCTTGATAAACTCTCACTTTTGCTTTTTAAAATTTCTTGTGCTTTTTGTTCCAATTTCTCTGATATAACAGAAGTTTTGCTCGGTAAAATTGAATTTAACGTTTTTTTTGCGGCAATCGGATTAAATAAGCCCCTGAATTGTACAAATTTATTCAAGGGCTTTTTAACTTGCATTAAGTTCTTTTTATCCTGCCTATTTTGCTGAAAATAGGTTGATTTATCTATAAAATTATTTTTTGTATATATTTCCATGCCTTAATCTTTAGAAAAAAATATTTTATTACACTCTTAAAATAAAATAAAGAGTGTTACGTTAATACAACATCCGTAAAAAATTTTTTTGCCCCTTTTTTGTTATTCTGTAACAAAAATTAAACTTTCTCAAAATATAATTTTACATAATAAAAAGACCACATTTAGTGGTCATGTACGAATTTATAGAGTATTCAAAAGAGAGAATTAGTGTTACTTATTTAATCGCAACAAGTTTGTTCCCCAAACCTGCCTCGGAATTTATTGCTTTTGCTGCGGATAATGCCATTATTCTTCTTTTTTTGGCATTTTTTGTTATCATTGCCGCCGCATTTGAAATATTTGAAAAATCGTTTTTATATCGTTTAATCATTTTTTACCTTTTTGTTCACATTATATGTATCGGCATTTTTTGAAAAAACTTTAATAAAAAATACTAATATTTTACAAAACTTTACATAAAAAACAAAAACCAAATAATAACAGGCATTATCCGCCTTAATATTGTAATGCTTAAAGTGATTTGTAATTTTTATATGCAGTACCCAAAGCTTTTATCACTGAACATTTTACAATGGGGTTATTTTCATTCAAAGCATCAAGAAGCCTGTCTATAATTAAAGAAATGTCAATATCTTTTTTTTCGCAGAAATTTTGCAAACATATAACTGCGGAATTTCTTCTCACCCAATTCCCGTCTTTTAAGGTTTCTATTAATTTGGGTATAGCTCTGACACCGTATTTTAATACTGCATCCATCGAATTTTGACGAATTATATCGTTCTCCTCGCCGAGTTTTTCTATATATAAGGTCAAACAGTCAGGATGATTAATTTCGCCCAAAGAACTGACCGCCGCTGCAACAATATTTGGGTTTGCATCTTTTGTCTGCGACATAATAGCATCAAAAATCTTTTTATCATAAGGCTCTATTTTATATTCTTCTTTCTTTTGGGTTGACCCGTCAGGTAAAACATACTCAAATCCCGACAACATAACTGCTTCTATTGCTTTATCAATAGTTTTAAAAATCATTGTTTCGGTGCCGAAAGGATGCGGTATTTTCTTCTGTTGTCCGCCGTCTTTTGACTGCAAAAGAATTGCATTGACTTTGAAAAGCTTTTCGCCATCTTGACTTTCTATTTCTTTAATATGAACATATTGTTTCATGTAATTATTTTAACATTATTTTTTAGATAATACAATAAAAACAGAGGCTGAGATTTCAGCCTCTGTTTTGTGTAGTATATTAAATACTATTTTTGAAAGAACGGAGGTAAATCCAATATATCTATTGCTTTTTCCCTTGCAGGTCTTTCACTTGAAAGAGAAGAACCGCTGATAGGGGAATTTATATTATTTGATGACGAAGCGGAAGTTGTCATTGATGAAGAACCGCCTAATATACTGCTTAGAGGGTCAACCGGACCTGATGTTTTAGCCAAGCCCAAAGGTGCATCCATTACACTCTTTAAGTCAAATCCTGTTGCAATAACAGTGATTTGGACATCTCCCTGAATCTTATCGTTTGTAACTTGACCGAAGATATATGTTGCATCTTCACTTATTGCATCTTGAATAATTTGGTTAGCGTCATTAATTTCGCTAATTGTAATATCCGGACCGCTTGTGATATTAACAATAACACCTTGTGCTCCGACGATAGAAGTTTCAAGAAGCGGATGCGAGATAGCTTGTTTTGCTGCTTCTATAGCTCTGCCTTCACCTGATGCGGAGCCCATACCCATAATTGCCGTACCGCTTGATTTCATAACAGCTTCAACATCCGCAAAGTCAACGTTAATGTCACCTGTATAATTAATAATGTCGGTTATGCCTTGAACACCTTTCATCAAAATTTTGTCAGCTGCATGATAAGCTTCATTCGCTGTCTTTTTCTTGTCCAAAACATCTAACAATTTTTGATTCGGAACAACAATTATCGCATCTACTACTTCTTTTAATTTTTCAATACCTTGAAGAGCAAGTTTATCTCTCTTTTTACCCTCAAAACCAAAAGGTCTTGTAACAACAGCAACTGTAAGAGCACGAAGTTCTTTTGATACCTGCGCAATAATGGGAGCCGCACCGGTGCCTGTTCCGCCGCCCATACCTGCTGTAATAAATACCATATTTGCCCCTTCAAGAGCTTTTATAATATCATCTTTTGATTCTTCTGCGGCTTTCTCGCCTTTTGTCGGGTCGCTGCCACATCCCAATCCGCCGGTAACTTTATCTCCTATTCTGATTCTATTTTGTGTTTCTGATTTAGCCAATGCTTGTGCATCAGTATTCATTGCCCAAAAATCAACACCGTGAAGACCCGTTCTTATCATTCTGTTAACGGCATTCCCTCCGCAACCGCCAACACCGACAACCTTAATTACTGCTCTTGGAATAGCCTTATCACCTTCCATATTGTACATTTGTGCAGCATATGTATCTGATTCTGCATATGTACTTGCAGTACTTGTAGCATTTGAATAACTTGTTGTACTGCTTACTGAATCTGTTGTTTCTTCTCTTTTACCGAACAATTCCGGTCTATACATTTCCATTCTTGACCCTCTTTATTTAATTTTGTACACCTTGGCATAATTGCCATATTAATATATTATTTTAAAAAAAATATATAGTAAAGTAATTTTAAAAAAAATTTGACGATTTATTAATTTTTATTTACAATTTTTATAAAAAGTTTAAATGTTGTATAATATTTACATATATAAAGGAGAAATTTTATGTCAGAAGAATTTGAAAATGAAAATCAAGAATGTCATTGCAACGAAGAGGGTAAAGAAACTTGCACATGCGGCGATGATTGCAACTGTGAAGAAATTGCAGAATATGATTGTTGTTGTTCGGCAACCGAAAAATTGTATGTTGTATCTGCAATTGCAAATATTATAACAACGGTTTTGGTAGCAGCAATAGCATGTTACATATTCTTTAACGGGCTTCCGACAGAACAAAAAGAAGCAAAAGCTAAAAGACCGGCAGTTGAACAAAAAAGAGGTGATAATGGAATATTTGCAAAGAAAAGTATGTCACTTGAAAAAGCAATGAAAGACAAAAAAACAGCAATTGTATTATTCTATGCTGATTGGTGTCCGCATTGCCAAAATTTTGCCCCGACATTTAAGGAATTGGAAAAAGACAGAACTTTAAGAAGAAACTTCAATTTTGTCAGATTAAATTCCGAAGATCCGGCATCCGTAAAATATATGGAAGAATATGGTATTCAAGGATTCCCGTCATTATTTATGGTAAATCCTAAAACCGGCGAAAAACAGCAGGTTGAAAATTATATGATGTTTGGAGATGAAGCAAAAGATACGTTAATTAAAATGTTTAATGAATTTGACGGAGAATAACAAGGCTGACATTGCACAAGGTTATTATAATACAAAAAAACAACACCCTGAACTTGTTTCAGGGTGTTGTTTTTTTGTGCCGACAGACTAAGTTTCTTCTTCAAAAAAGTCGTAGAAATGATAAAACTGGTACGGTTTTTTAAGAATCATTTTTTCTAAATATTTTGAAAATTTTATAGCAAGTGTTTTTGAAGATAAATTTTCTTGTCTTTCCAAAAATATTTTGTACTGTTTCCCGAACTTTAATGCCGTAATAAAATAGGTCGGGACGTCCATAAGTTCAGCCATTTTAAAAGTTCCTTTCGGCAGAAGAACTTTATGTGAAAATACTTCAACTTCAATATTTTTCTTACTATTTATTGAAAGCCTGTCACCTGCCATAAAAACAACATCTCCACTGTTCAGGTTTTCTTTTAACATAAATCCGGTATCAATACCTATTTCTTCGACAGGGAAAATTATCAGCGGTAATTTTATTTTTATCTTATCAATAAAGGCATTAAAAATTTTACTCTGTTCATAACTCAAAAATACATCAATGTTAAAATCAGGTTTTGTTATACTGCTGAGAAAAAACGATTTTAATATTTCTATATTACCCAAATGGTTAAAGATTAGAAATACACCGTTATTTTTATAAATATCTTCATAAAGTTTTATCTTATCTTCCTGATTTTCAAAAAGTACGTTTTCAACATCAAAATCGTTTGCATAAAATAAAATTTTATCAACAAGTGTAACCGCATATGAATGAATATGTTTAAAAATGTTTAACGGTGTTGGTTTTAAACAAGTTTTATCTTTTATAACATTGAAATATTTTTTTGAATAAATTCGTACATTTTTCGCAAAAATAAAAGTAAAAAAGGCAACCAAAAAGGCAATAAAATAGAGAATATTTTTTCCGAACATTTTATATAAATACCAAGATAATAATAGTCTTTTTTCGCCCGCAGACTGTTCTTTAATCTGAAACCACCGCATCTACACGCACTCCAAAAGAGTGTAGCTATATGAACCGATATCGTCAAAACGATTTATTATATTTATGCCTGCTTTTTCAATAAGTTCTTTCATTTCTTCAAAAGTATACATTTTACTGACGCCGTTTGCCATACAGGTAAAATAAAGCGAGGTATGTGAAAGTGCATATTTCGCTCCCTCAGATTTCTGTAAATCAGTATAAGGTTCAAGAATATATATTGATGATTTCCGATTTTTATTGTTTTTTATATCTGTAAGAATTTTTATAATATCTTTTTTTGAAAAACAATCTAAAAACTGACTCATCAAAACAGCACAGTCTTTCATCTTTGGATATTCCGGCACTTTATCCAAAACATTAATCGGAGAAAATTTACAATTTTCAAGTTCCGGATCATCTTTAATTTTATCAATATTTACCTTTAAATCAAGCATTGTAATATCAAAATTTCTGTCGTGTGATAAACACAGCTTTTCAAATTTACCTGTATTCCCGCCAATATCAATAACAGATGAGTATTTCTCAGTAATTATAGAAAAAATTTCTTCAAAACAGTTGTCCGAATAATAATGGTCAAATTCGTACCAACTTTTCTTCATCTCTTTCGGCAAAACAGTCAATGCAGGATAAATTGTCGGATAATCCCCGACAAATTTCGTCAACCCTTTCGGCTTATGAGATTTGAAACAATTTGTCATTTCGCTCGCTCCGAGATAACAAACATTCCTTACATAATTAAAATTTACCTTCGTCATATCATCATAAAGGAACATTTTTCCCATTTTTGTAAGCTCAAAAATATTATCTTTTTGGGTAACAATATTATTTAAACTGCCTATTTCAAGCAGAGTATTGACAGTATATTCATCAAGATTAAGAGATTTTATTATCTCTTTTTTATCGGATGGTTTTTTGTCAAGAAAATCAACTATACCCAAATCAAGCATAGATGCAAGAGCCTGAAATGCTAACGGAGCAAATGCCAATTTTTGTGCCTCATTAAGAGCATCAATTATGGAGATTTTGTTTTTTCTGTTTACTTTTTTCATAAACAAATTTTATCATATAAATAAGATTCAGGGTGTACTGACACAAAAAGTAATTATTTGATATAAAAAACGAGCCATAAGGCTCGTTTTAAACATGTTTTTTTGAATTTTTTACTCAAGCAACGATTCTAATATAGTTGCATTTTTAATAGCCGCAGCATTGTCACGAACCCTTGATTTATTAATGTATGTTCGTAAAGCTTCTCTGATTAATTCACTGCGTGAACGACTTTCGTTTTCCGCTACTTTGTCAATTTTGTCTAAAAATTCTTCCGGCATTGAAATTAATACTCTTGTCATATATTCTCCTTTTTTATGTATTATTTGTTCCTTGTATATATATAAAGTATAACAAACAAAAAAAATTGCCAAATTTTTAAAATATTTTTTTAAAACCCTTATTAATACTGAATTTCAAGGCTTTACATAATTTTACAAATTTTATCTTTTAATAAGATGAACGTCTCTTGTCTGCCAGATATGAATTTCCGGTTCGAGTTCACCGTTTTTGGAATTTCTTTTAAAGATTACACCGCCTTCTATGTCTTGCGGCTTTCCGCCAAATTTTTTTTCTATAAATTTTGCAACATCAAATATTTTTTCCATGACTTTTGAATATTCTTTTCTTGACATATTTAACGGATCTTTTGAATAATCTGTAATCTCATATTTTTCATTTTTAAAATCATCCATTATCATTTTATAAATAGGTTTCATACGTTTTTTTGTTGCAAACGCAGTTCTTTTTATTTCACCTGTTGTTTTATCGTATTCAAAAATATAAGGTGAATTTGGAAAACAGGAATATACTCCCTGAGAAAGCTGGCATACGATTTTATTTTTGTCGTTACCTCTCGGGTCTGCGGTATTAATGGTAAAAGTGTAATCAACAGGTACAACTTCCTGAACAATTACATTAGGCTGTACCGCACGATGCGGAATTTTATGATTTCTTCTGCTCATATAAGCCAAATCACTCCATTTTGAAGCCCAAACTTCTTTTATTCCTCTAAAAAGATGCTCTGCCGTTCTTATTCCGGGGAAAGAATCATATAAACCTTGCGTTGCAATAGTATCGGAATCTTCACCGTTGAAAGATGAGCGTGCAATAAGACAACCCTCTTTTGCTATCATATTACTAAGGTCAAAAACTTTTTCAGCTTTTTCTTTTAAGGCAGTTCTTATTTCCTTTGGCAAAACCATATCATTTACAATCATGTGTCTTATAACATCGAGTTCCGTTGAAGGTGTTTCTAAGGCATCTGCTTTTTGAGTGTAAAAATGATAACTGCCCATTTTAGTACCTTCTCCTTTTACATCTCCATATACATCAACATTTTCCGGAGATTTTTTTGTACAATCCCAAACCCCGGCCGGAACAACAAAAAATGAAGGAACTTTAAAACCTCCTGCCTGTTGCAGTTTCCTGAGTCTGCCAAGATTATAGGCTTTCAACCCAACCGCTTCTTGTGTAAAATCTTCGTCATCAGGGGATAAAAGCTTATTAACAAGGCTGTTTTTCGGGATTTTAACCTCGGTTCTGTCAGGTTTCGGGAGTTCTTTTAATCCTGAAATATTAAGCTTATTCATGCAGAGTTCTAACTTTACATAAGGATTTTTCGGATTATCTACAAAAGTTTTTTTTATGTTATCAAGAGTTTTTTCATCCGTAAGAGCAAAAGTTTTTCTTCCTCTGAGTCTGGAAACCGCATGACCGAGGCAGTCCGTTAACATACCGCCTTGTTTATAATGTTTTGGTGATGCCAAAATACCTTTAACATTCATAGGAAGAGTAAATGTTCCCTCAGAAATTTCTAAAAATAATTGTTCCATATCCGCTTGCGAAAGAATAACAATAATAGGCTCCGTGCCTTTATATCGAATCATATCTTCGTATTCTTTTTCAACAACTTTCCCGACCGAAACACCCTCGGAAATAGAATCCATCTCAGCAGAAGAAGATTCACCGTTTATTGTTACTGTTCGGTTTTCTTTCACAGTCATTATATCTTTCGGATTAACAAACATATTTTCCGGAATCTCTTCAGAAGATTTTATATTTGCTTCATTAAAATACTCAACTAATTTAATTTTTACTTCGGGAATAATTGAATTTGTTTTTCTGTCAAGAACAGGTATTTCAACTTTAAAGGTTCCCGTTTTTTTATTTTTCGGAGTGGAAAACGATTCTCTTTCAGTACTATCATTAGGTATAGTATAAATAAATTTAATTTTTTGAGTATCGGGGAATGGCGGTTTTATACTATATACAAGTTTTAAGGCATCATAATCTGGGCGAATTACAGCAGCCGCAAACCCGCTTTGCGGTTTTTGAACCGCATATGCCTGTAATGTTTGCACGGAAGGGTAAGGGAGTTGTTCCGACAACTCAGATGTCTCGTGATAAATCGGTTTTGAAGTATAATTATCATCAATACTTTTAAAGTTAATTTTAAAATTATTTCCTATTCGCATTATTAATTCCTTTATTTTCTGATTATGTAAAACTCGTAAACAAAATTTATTTACTTTTTAAAAAATAAATTTTACAAAATTTAATACTTTTGTGCATAAAAATTGTAATCACATTAATTTTAATATAATCTTTAATAAGAAAGGAATGAGGAAGTTTAATGAATAATGATGAAAATATATACAGAATAAATCTTAAAAACGCAATAACAGCAAGTGATTTAATCTATGATTTAAGTATGTCGCTGGAAAAAGATGAAGTTAAAAACAAAAAGATTTTTCTTCAAATGAATGATATTGATTTGAGTATTGCACAGTTAAAGTCAATTCGTTCTTTGATAAACAGTATTAATTCATCTCTTTCTTTTATCAGCACAAATTCCGAAATGACAAAAGCTTCGGCAATGGCGTTGGAAATTGTTATTTCAAACGAAGATACAAATTTAAGTGCAAAATTAGAGCCTGAAAAAACTTATATGACTGTCGATGAAGCGATAGAAAAAAAGAGTGATTCAGTTGAAGAGACGCAAAAAGTCATATCAATAGAAACAGAAGATTTTACACACGAGGACGCTCAAAATGCACTTGAAAGCATATTTGAAACTAAATCGGAAGCGGATACAGAACAAAAAGAAACTCCTGCGGTTGAAGAAAATCTTTCTGTTGAACAACAACAACAACAAGAAATTAACGATGATTATAAAATCGTTGAGAATGAAGAAACCTCAAAAAATGAAGAAAGTGAAAGTATCAATCCGCTTGATTCGATATTTGAATCAGAAAAGAAATTTGAAGAAATCATTGATATTCAACCTGTTGAGGAGGGAACAGCTCCCGATATAGAATATTATAAAAATCTTGATAATGAATTTACTCAGGAAGATTTGGAAATAGACGGACTGCCGACAATGTATGTTAAACATACTTTACGTTCGGGACAAGTTATAAATTACGAGGGGAATGTTGTAATAATAGGCGATTGTCATACCGGAAGCGAAGTTCACGCAACGGGCGATGTTACTGTATGGGGTGTGTTGAGCGGAATAGTTCATGCCGGAAGTTTGGGTAATACAAGAGCAAAAATAAGAGCATTGAAAATGAATGCCATTCAGTTGAGAATAGCAGACAGTTATGCAAGAAAACCTGATGCACTAAATAGTGTTCTTATAGAAAAAACGAATGTTTTTACTCCGGAAGAAGCCCGCTATATAGATGGCGATATAATAATATTTAAGATAAATGACTAAAAAGGAGAAACAGATGAGTCAGGAAGGAAAAGTAATAGTAATAACCTCCGGAAAGGGCGGAGTGGGAAAAACCACGACATCTGCCAATATTGGTACCGCACTTGCAAAAACCGGTGCTAAGGTTGTTATGATTGATACGGATATAGGATTGAGAAATCTTGATTTGTTATTAGGTTTGGAAAACAGAATAGTTTATACCATTGTAGATGTGGTTGAAGAGCGTTGTAAGCTAAAACAGGCTCTCGTAAAAGACAAAAAGAACCCGAATTTATGCTTGCTTGCTGCCGCTCAGACAAGAGATAAAACTGCGGTTACACAAGAACAATTAAAAAATATATGTGAAGAACTGCAAAAAGATTTTGATTATATTTTGGTTGATTGTCCGGCGGGTATTGAACAAGGTTTTGAAAATGCGGTTGCCGGTGCGTCGGAAGCCATTGTTGTTACTACTCCGGAAATGTCAGCTATAAGAGATGCCGACAGAATTATAGGACTTTTGGAAGCAAAAGAAGAAATCAAAAAATATCGTTTGCTAATAAACAGAGTACGTCCGAGTTTAGTTAAAAATAACGATATGCTTGGTGTCAATGATGTTTTGGATATATTATCCTGTGAACTTATCGGGGTAATACCTGAGGATGCCGGAATAATTACATCAACAAACAAAGGTGAACCTATTGTTAATGATGAAAAATCTCTTGCAGGAAAAGCATATTTGAATGTGGCACAAAGAATATTAGGAAATGAGGTCGAATTTCTTAATCTTGAAGAAGATAACAGTCTGCTCGGAAAGATAAAAAAATTTTTTGCGGGTCTTAAAAAGTAAAGGAGCTCAAAGATGAAAGATATTTTTTCTGAATTATATAAAAAGGTTTTGAGCTTCTTTAACAACGATGCAAAGGAAGAAAACTCAAAAGATACTGCTTGTAACAGGTTGAAACTTGTTTTAATGCAGGACAGAGCTAAAATGGAACCTGCACTAATGGAAAAAATGCGGGAAGAAATGATAGGCGTTATTTCAAAATACGTTGAAATTGATAAAGATGCTCTCGATTTAAATCTTGAAGCAGAGGGCGACTCTTTTGCGTTAATGTTGAATATTCCTGTTTTAAGGGCTAAAACAAGAGAAGAAATTGAAGCTCAGGAAGGCATTGTCATTAAAGATGAAGACGATGATGATGATGATGATATTCGTGAAGAAGAAAACGAAGATGTTGATGAATCAGAAGAGGAAACAGAACATGAAGATGAAGATTCCGATTCCGAAACAACGGAAACATCTGACGAAATTGAAGAAGATACTACCGTTAATGCGGATGAAGATAATGAAGTTTTAACGGAAGAAAACACCGAAAAAGAAACGGAAGATGTTACGACTGAAACAGAGCCTAAAAAATCAAAGGAAAGTCAAACGGATAATACAGCCATAAATACTTCAAACTTCAAGAAAAAGATAAAACATCAAAAAGATGATGATTTATAATTTAAAGAGGTTGCTATATCGGCAACCTCTTTTTTTATGCAAAATTCTATGTAACAAAATATTTCAAAATTAAAGAAAAATAGCAAAAAAAATAATAGTTGAATTTCTAATAATAGAAATCGGATAACAAAATGAAAATTATTCC
>JAFSWA010000074.1 GCA_017444705.1 bacterium | reverse complement strand
TTTTCATTATTCTCCAAGATTATATTCTATAATATTTTTTAAATAAATTTGTAAGGTCTTTTTGTTTTACTGATATATCATCTTCCGATTTACAAAAGGCATCATATAAATCATTTAAACTGTATTTTGAAAGAATTTGTCTGTCATTTGGGACAATTTGTTCAGTGTCCTGATATAAAATTACATCTAAAATTTTATCGCAAGATATACAGAGAAATTTATCGGTAACATTAGGATCAAAATGAGTACCGGAATCTTTTATAATAATAGAAATAACGTCTTTTATAGGCATTTTATCACGATAATGTCTTTTGGAGGTTATTGCATCAAAAACATCAGCAACAGCTAAAATCCTTCCGCCAAGAGGAATATCTGTTTTTGCCAACCCTTTATAATAGCCGGTGCCATTATATTTTTCATGATGTGTAGATGCAATAAGAGAAATCTGTTCGGTATTTTTTGTATCATAAATCTTACTCAAAATATCATAGGTTATTTTTGCGTGTTCCTGAATATGAGCATATTCTTCAGCTGTCAGTTGACCTTCTTTTTGCAAAACAGCATCTTTAATACCTATTTTGCCTATATCATGAAGAATTGCCGCTTGCTCAATCAAGGATGCTTCTTTCTTCTCTATTTGCATCTGTTCACAGATAAGCTGTGCATAAAGTTTTACTCTCGTTGAATGACCGGATGTTATTTTATCTCTTGCATCAATAGATGCAACAAGAGTATCAATAAAACTTGCGAAAAGCATTTTCTGTTCTTCCAACATTTGTTTTTGGCGTTCAAACAGTCTTGAATTTTCGATTGCAATACCGGCATTCATACTTATAGTAACCAAAAGTTGCTCATCATAATTAGAAAAACTTGTGTCAATTTTATTTAAAACCTGTAATACACCTATTATTTCATATTGCATGTTTCTTATTGGCATGCAGAGAATATTTTTTGTATGGTAACCTGTCTGTAAATCTATTTCTTTATTAAATCTGTTATCGGAATAAGCATCTTTAATATTAACTGTTTCACCAGTCATCGCCACATATCCGGCAAGTCCTTTATTCATGGGAAATCTTATTTCTTCAAAATCTATCCCGGTTGCGACTTTTGACCACAACTCTTCCGTATCTTTATCAAGAATAAAAACTGAGCATCTTTCCGCATTAAGAGCATGTGTAGTTTCATCAGCAATAGTTTTTAAAAGAGAATCAATATTTGTTTTTGATGAAATAGTTTTAGCAATATTTATAAGTGCTATCATAGGATTTGATTCGTATGAAATTATATCGCTCTCCATTAAATCAAATTTTAAACGGTTAATATCAAACGGAATATTTGAAAAATTTCTTATTGCTTTATAGTATTTTTTTGCAAGATTTATATCATTTTCTTTATAAAAAATAAAAGAGTAAATAAAATTTATTATATCTTTTGCTGTTTGAAAATTAATTGTGTTTGCAAAAAAGTTTGCATTTTCAAGCTCTCGCATAACATTTATAAAAGGTTCTTTACCGTATAAATATAAACTTTTCAGCCCAAGACATACAGACAAAGCCTTTTTATCACAATTTTTTACGGCTGAATCTATACAAGAAGAAATACCGCTAATTGCACCTGTATTATCACCCTGTTCGTATTTTTTTCGTGTTTCTTCAATTTCTTTTGTTATCCCAATATTTTCGGTCATAACTCCTCACAAATAACTATATTATTATTTTACACTATTTTCGTCTTTGGGCAATAAGTAATATGGTCTATTTTTCAATTAAGTATTGTCAAAATATGAGATATAATATAAAATAATTTCTGTTAGGAGATAATTTATGAAAACAAAAGATGAAATTTATAATTTAATAATTAATGATGCAGACGGATACAATGAATATAAAAGCGAATTGACGGAAGAGCTTGACCTTTCGGAATCGGATTTTTCCGGAAAAGAGCTTTATGATATAGATTTTACCGATGCCGATTTTGTAGATAGTTCTTTTTTTGAAACAGTTCTTACAAAATGCAGTTTTGTTAATTGCGATTTAACTTCTGTTGATTTTTCAAGAGCAAAAATTATTGAATGCGATTTCTCGGATGCTCTTTTAAACGGTACAAATTTAAGCTATTCACAGGTTGAATATTGTAATTTTACTGATGCAGACATGGCGGGTGCAATTTTACTTGAAACAACTTTTGACAGTACTGATTTTTCATCCGCAATTAATTTGCAGGCCTCTCGTTTTGACGAAACAACCGTATGGCCTGATGATGAATATTTGCCGAGTGATTTTGATTCCACTGCCACAAGTGACTTATCTTCTTTGCAAGATGAAGAAGAATATACCGGAAACAGCGACTACTAATTTATTTATATAGTTTTAATGGCAGGACTGCTCTTTCTGCAATTCCCAAACAGTATGCAATTACAACACCGTAGTTTGTTATCGGAATATTTAGCGACTGTGCCTTGTTTATTCTAGTTAAAACTTCTTTTTTATTTGTCATGCAAGCACCGCAGTGAATAATTAAAGAATATTCGTTTATATTCTCAGGCATTGCACATCCTGAATGATATTCATATCTGAATTTTTTGTCTGTTTTTTTTTCTAACATTTTGGGGATTTTTACCCTTGCAATATCATCATCAATGGCATGATGTGTGCAACTTTCAAAAAACAGAATTTTATCATTTACTTGAAGCCTATCAATCGATTTTGCACCATTTAAAAAGATATTAATATCACCTTTTGAATTTGCAAGCAAAATTGAAAAAGATGTAAGCATGATATTTTTTGGTACAATTTCCGATACTTTTTTGAAAGCTTGTGAATCAGTGATAACTAATTTCGGCTGAGTATTTAACTCCTCAATCACCTCTTTTAGCTCATTTTCTTTCACAATAACGACTTTTGCATTTTTATCCAACAATTCACGAATCATCTGAACCTGAGGCAAAATCAATCTGCCCTTCGGAGCCTCTTTGTCTATCGGAATCACCAAAATTACAATGTCTTTTTCCCTTACCAAATTACCTGTAACCGTTTCGTCTTTTATATAATCCTCAGGTAAAATTTCTATCAGCAAATTTTTAAATTCAGTAATAAGCTTATTATCATTTTGATTTGTTATAATAATATTTTTTGTAAATTTTTTGACTTTATCAAGGTTAGTTGTCGATACTTTTTTAACATCATTTTTGGTAATTACAGCAAGAATCGGAGTATTAATATCTTTTGCCTTTCTTGCAATTTCCTCTTCAGCTTCACTCCAACCGTTATAATCACATATAATTACTGCAATATCTGCTTTGTCAAGTGTTTCGGCAGTTTTTTTAATACGTTTTTTCCCTAATGAAGTATTATCATCAACACCTGCCGTATCCATTAAAACAACAGGTCCTATCGGTAAAAGTTCCATTGTTTTATAAACAACATCCGTAGTCGTTCCTTTTTGTTCCGAAACAATAGAAACTTCTTGATTAACAATTTTATTAATCAGAGTGGATTTCCCGACATTAACTCTACCGTAAAAACCTATATGAAGCCTATTTCCTCGTGAGGTTTTTTCCATTTTTTCCTCTAAAACTTAACTAATATCTTTACCGTATCTTTTCTTTTATTAGATTCAAATGCTTCAATTACATTTTCAACATCAAAAATTTCAGAAATAAGAGGTTTTAAATCAATTCTTTTTTGTTCCAACATTCTTAAAGCAGGTTGAAATCTTCCGCATCGGGAACCGACAATCGTAACCTCATCAACAACAAGTGATGAAAAATTAAATTCTTTACTGGCAACTATTGTACTTTTTAAAATGAGTGTACCTCTTGGTTTTACAAGTGATATTGATGTTTCAAATCCTGTTATTGAACCTGTTGCCTCAACAACAAAATCCCATTCTTTTTTTACTTCTATTTCGTCTAAAAGTGAGGTCTTAACACCTTGTTTTTGGGCAATAGCAAGTTTATCCTTATGTTTACCGACCAATGTAACATCAAGTCCCGACGCATTCAGTGCAAGTGCAATGATTATTCCCAATTTTCCGTCACCTAAGACCAAAACTTTTTGTATGGGTTGAATTTTTACTTGTTCTAATATTTCTAATGCTGCAGCAAGAGGTTCCGTAAATACAGCTTCCTCAACTGAAACATTTTCAGGCACTTCAAGCAGATTATTTACAGGAAGTGTAAAATAATCGGAGAAACAACCGTCTTTTTGCCAAATTCCGAGCGTCTGACGATTAGGACAATGTCTGTGTAAATCTTTTTTGCACCATTCACATTCTCCGCAGCCGCAATTAATATCACCCACTACTCTTTTGCCGATTAATGATTTATCCGCACACTCTTCAACAATTCCTACGAATTCATGTCCGATAACTCCTTTATACCCCATATAACCGAGGGTAATTTCATAATCAGTGTTACAAATTCCGACCATTTTTGTCTTGATTAATGCTTCATTTCCTTTTGGAGACGGCTTAACATAATTCTTATCAAGTTTTAATTCGTTATCAAATACTACGGCTCTCATAATTTTCCTCTAATCTTTGTATATAACTAAATGTCTTTCGTCATCATCGCCAAAACTTTCACTTCTCAGACCATATTGGTCGGCAAGTTCATGCTGTAATTTTCTTATCGCTAAACTTTGCGGAGCAAGTGCAACCTCAATTTCACCGTTTTGAATTTTTTCAATAGCTTGTTTTGCTTCATCAAGTGCATTTTCAGTTTCATCGATGAATACGGCATCCTCATCCGAATCAGGAACTTGCAACGCATCTTTTAACACTTTCTGTATTTGCGGCATAGAATTCGTTCTTACAAAATAAACAGGCAAACGGTAATCATTCGCAATACTTAAAACCTTGTTCTGACCTTTTGAAAAACTCTTGTGAGCTATTACAATATCCGCATCATCAATATTTCTTGTCAGCTCGCAATTCAGGTTTAATCGCTCAATAGCTGTTTCGACAATATTTCTTGAAACAGCATATATATATAACTTTTTGAAATTTTTAACTTGTTTTGCAAAATCTTTTCTGGAAAAAGAAAATTTTAAACTGTCATTTGGAGAAATTGATTTTTCTTCATTAAGTTCCTGTTTTTCATCCATTTTTTCTAATTGGTTTTTTTGTTCATCAGGTTTATCTTCTTCAGTCATTGTAACGTGTCTGATTTCAGGCTTAATCGGCCAGCCCCTTAAAATGTAATCGACAGCCTCAGCCGTATCTTTATATACAGCAAGGGTATTTCTATCTAAAATTTCTATAACGACATCAAATGTGGGTTGTTTTTCTCTTTCTAAAACAGTTTTTTGTGAAGCACGTCTGCGTGCTTCATCATCTCCGAGTGTTACTGACTGTACACTTCCGACTAAATCAGACAAAACAGGATTTTTAATAAGATTTTCAAGGCAATTACCGTGTGCAGTTGCTATAAGCATAACACCACGTTCCGCAATTGTTCTTGCGGCTTGAGCTTCGGCTTCCGTTCCGATTTCATCAACAACAATGACTTCGGGGGTATGATTTTCTACTGCCTCAATCATTATATCTTTTTGAAATTCAGGCTGCTTAACCTGCATTCTTCTTGCGTGTCCTATTGCGGGGTGCGGAGTATCACCGTCGCCTGCAATTTCATTTGAAGTATCAACTACAACAACTCTTTTATGAAGTTCATCCGCCAAAAGTCTTGAAATTTCCCTTAACTTTGTGGTTTTACCGACACCGGGTTTGCCTAAGAACAGAATGCTTTTTTCTGTCAAAACAATGTCTTTTATACATTCAATTGTACCAGTGACAATACGTCCTATACGCAAAGTCAATCCCACGACCGCTCCTTGACGATTTCTTATTGCACTGATACGGTGCAAGGTCCCGGGAATTCCGGAACGATTATCATGTGTAAATTCCGGAATATGGTTAACTATATAGTCTAAATCTTCTTTTTCAATTAAATCATCACCGAGGTACTCAATTTCATGATTTCCATGCCTGATTTCAGGTAATCTGCCATAGTCCAAAACAAGCTCAATAACATCAAAAAGCTTTGATTTTTCGGGTATATTTTTGGTAATCTTAGGCGGCAAAACCTCTATTAACTTTGTTAAATCACTGTGAAATTGTACTATGTTCATTAATAATCCCTGTTTATTTTTAATTTACAACGATTTAACAATAAAGTCCAATATTAAATAAATTTGTTACAAAATTATTATTATTAACTATTTATTTTCAATATACTTATTTATTAGATTTTGATAGTGCTTAATATGAATTTCAGCGGCTTTTTTCGCTGTTTTTGGAAATGCCAATCTTATGACATCCCCTCTGGGAAACTCGACTCCGTATTCATTCATTGTTCCGAAAATTGATAAAAATTCATCTAAACCGTCTTCAAAATTATTTCTTTTGCCGATAGTTGCATATTCAGAAAAATAATTTATAAAACCAATATTATTTTTAGCTTCTTTTGAATGAATATCTTTTAATTTATCAATAAATTTATACATTTCCGTAACACTATGCAAAGCTTCATGAGATACGACATAAGGAGAATCGGTTAACGTAATTACTTTATCCTCAACTTTTTCAGAAGCTAAACTGTGTCCTTTAATATAATCTTTAATATACGGAAATTGTGCGGAAGAAAATGTTTCAGCAAAATTAATCAAGTTTAAAATTGTTGTCGGTGCACATTTTTTTAACAACTTTGGTATAAGTTTTTTACGTTCGGAAATATCAAGTGTATTAATTCTGCTAAATGTCTTAACAAATTCGTTCATATCGCCTTTATCAATAATTTTTAAAATAGGATATTCAAAACTTTTGCCTGTTCTGTTATTTATTATTTTTATCATATCGTTTTGAATTTCTGACGATAAATTAACTTCGACGGATTTTCCGTCCGACATTTTCTGCACAATCTTTTGGTTCATTCCAATTCCGGATTTATTCGGTTCTAAAACAGATATTGTATCCGTACCTAAATCTTTTGAAACAACTTTTCCGTCCAGATAATGTGAAACTGTTCTTTCCGGCTCAGTATTGGATTTTGCGGCATTATATAATCGCATTATTTCTGTATTATCCTTTTTTGAAATAACGGTTTTACCTTGCGGTAAAGTTAATTCTGCATGTCCACTGTCCAATATTAAATCTGTTTTGTATAAGATTTCCCCATCAATATTATCTTTATTTGCAATTTCTTCTACTGTATTTATGTCAAAAATATCAAGTTTTGTTTTTAGTTTTTTAAATGTTTTATTCATTATATTTATTTCATCCATACCGAATTTTTCGGAATTCGGACTTACGGCTTTATCACTTACAAGTGTTCCGTCAGGAGTATTTACAATAATTCTGCCTGTTATTTCACCGTTTTGTTTTTTTGAATATACATTTATTGAAAAAGTATCATTATTGCCTGTTTTTATAAAAAATAATGAACCGTTTTTTTTATCCGCTATTGATAAGCTATTTTGATTTGAGGATATAACATATTTATCAGGATTATAATATCTTTCAACATATGGCATTAATTTTTTGTTTGTGTCAGTAAAGTTTAACATTTCACCGGCATTTTCAGGATATCTTTTTATTAATTTCGCCAACGATTCCGTGTTTTCTGATTTTGCCAATTCAATCATATCGTATTTATATTTATCTGCTTTTTGTAATTGGGCATCGTTTAATAATTTATTATATTTTTCCTTTTGTCCGGCTGACATTTTTGATAAAAAATGTTCAAAAATATCACCTTTAATTTCATTTGTATTTATTAAAGGGGTAAAATATTTATCTCCTCTTTCAATCAATAACTCAACAATTTCTTCTTGACTTGGATTAGTAATATGTTCAATAATACAAGATAATTCAAATAACCCAATATTTTCTGCTTTTAGTAATTTTAATACAAGATTTTTATTATTGTTGTTTACACCATTTAGCCACATAAATGATACAGAATCTTTAAATCTGTGTTCATTATTTGAATCAACAGTATTTAATGCACTTTTTAAACATTCGATTTGAGCTGTTGTAATATTATTATAATGACAATGTAATAAATCCGACAAATTAGCAATATCTAACAATCTTTCATTGTTAGTATCTTTTGTTGACAATAAAGCATCTAAAAAATTTACATTTAATTTATCAATTCCGTGTGAGGTAATAATACATTCCAAATATGATTTTTCATCTTTTGTTAAATCTTTATAATTATTCAGCAGGACAGATAATTCTTCCTTAGTTTTAATTACAGGTTTTTCTGTTTCATCACCTGACGAACCTTTAAAATTTACCCTTTTTTGACCTGCGAAGTTATTAATCAAAGCATTATTCGCAGTTTTACTTAAAAGTTCTTCCGTTTTTTCAGTTTGCTCAAAACTTTTTGTTATCGGATTATTTACATTACTTTTGTTTAAATTATTTTTTTGTGCATTATTAAAATGCCCTATATTAACATCATACTTCATACCATTACCTTTTAACCTATATTAATATAAAGGATTTTTTATAAAGGAAATTGCGGATTTTGACGTTTTTATTAATTTTTGTTACGTCGCAACATAATTTATATTCTGAAAGAGCCCCTTAAACAAGTTCAGTATAATATGCTCGGGAATCTTTACTATAATATTTATCATAAAAAAATCTGATATTATAAATTAAATCTAAACAACATTTTTTTAAGTGCTTTAAAAATATTTTCATCAAAATTTTTGTAACCTATTTTTATTTTATCAAGGTCAGTAAGTTCTTTAAAAATATTATTTAATCTTTTTACAATATCATCTGTTCTTAGTCCGTTTCTTCTGCGATGACCGTATAAAATTGGCGGAGTTTGACTACGTTGAGGATTGAACACATAATTTATCGATAATGCTATATCTGTTCTGTGCATACCTTGTGCACAGGCGATATAATAATGACCTTTGTTTATTTGTTCAAAAAAGCTTGGAAGACTATTAATTATTTGTCTTGTCGGGGTCGTGCCGGCATCAATGGGAAATGCGTGATAATCCATATTATTTCTTCTTACGAAATCCCTAAAATTTTCATTAAAATCCGCAGTTTTTAAATCTATAATTTGATTAATACCATAATTTCTAATAAGAGGTAGCATACTTTTATTATTTTTATGATACAGACATTCTCCTCTTGCACTGCAATTAGGAAGACTGTGAATATTTGGAATATTCAGGCTTTCAATTCCTTCCGAAGAATTTACGGCACAAAATTTTACGGTATTTTTTCTGCTATTAAAATTATAAGTACGTGATTTAAAATTTAGGGAAAAAGAATTTATCATATAGGAACCTCCGATTATAATAAATTCCCTAAATTTAAAATTTGCTATTTTTTACAATTATTTACAGAAATTAATTGAAATCTCTTTTTAAATTCTTCAAAAAATCTTTCTTTGCTTTCCCAGCCCATTTTTCTTAAATATTCATCGGTTACACTAAATTCTTTTGTAACTTTATTTCTCCCCAAGATTTCATTACAAGATTTTTTTAACATTTCAATTGCTTTAATTTTATTTAAAGATCTAAATGTCGGCACAACTGTTGCATCAGGATTGAATATATAAGAAATACCAAGGGCAACATCAGTTCTGTGCGTACCCATATTACATCCTATATAATATTTTCCGCTTTGCATAGCTTTTATAAACAAAGGAAGATTATTAATATTTTCTGCTGTCATAGGTATATTGTATTCAACGGGAAAATTCAAATATTGTAACCCGTTATTAGCACAAAGTGTTTTTGATGCAGCAGAATTTCCTTCTTTTCTTAAATCGATTATCTGTTCAATACCGGCTTCTTTTAATTTTTGTAAATACTTTGGATCTCTGTTTAATAAACATCTGCCTCTTACACCTCTTCCATCAGGTGATAGTGCGAAATTATCAATATTAAGACTTCTTAATACTTCATAATCAAATTCTGTATTTCCGGATACAGTATCTGACGGAGAAGTTTGAGCAGTTTGAGAAGTTTGAGCGGTTTTTGTTTTTTTAGATGTCAATTGAGAGTATTCTACAGCTTCATCAGTTAGTTCAAAGGCACCTATTCTTTCATAATATGATTTTCTCCAAATCTCCATATCAGGATTACTTTCCCAATAAGCTTCATCTGTACTATCAAAAGATTCTGTCGTTTGTGTCGATTTGGTTTCAACAGGCTCATCTTCTATCGGTTTCACTTCAACGAGTTTGCCCTCTTTTGCCTTTTTTTGAGCAAGTCTTTCGCTGAGAGCTTGTTGTGCGGATTCGCTCTTTTGTTTTGCATCTTCATAAAGTTTATCAAAATGGTTTTGTTCTTTAATCCTTTGTTCAATTCTTATTATATCTTTCTCAGATATTCCGAATTTTAACATATCTGAGAATTTAGCTGACTTATCAGTGAAAAGTCCTTTAATTGATTTAAATGTTGCACCTAAAACTTTACTTCCGATAGGCATTAATGCACCCATTAATGCACCGCCAACGGCATTATTTTTAATATTTTCTGTTATTTCACCCAAACTTTTACCTTCAATTACGCCATGCAATACTGCTTCCGTAGATCCGGCAACCATACCGCCTGCTGCTTCCGAGGGTATTCGTATAAGTAAGTTGGCAGCTTTTTCTTTTGCAACCTTTTTTGCTAATACTTCTGCCAATTCTTTATTTAAATTCATCTTTAAAGCAACCTCAGTTGCATTTTCCATTGTACGTTTTGTAAATGCAGCAGAAATAGCTTTTGAGGTTTTTGAAAATAGTCCGTAAGTTGCAGCACCAACCAATCCGTCAATACCTGCCGCTTTTAAATCTTCTCCCCATGAAGATTCTATACCGTCAGTTCTTTTATTAATAAGTGTTTTTGCCGCACCGCCTAAGCCGGCTGCTATAAGGCTGCCCGCTTCTGCTGCTTTTTGTACGGAAGCTATACCTTCAACTGTTTTTGCTGCTGTACCTAATCTTGAAGCTTTTATTGTTCCTCCTGCTACACCTCCGAGATATGCAGTGCCGATAAACAATCCCAAATCAATCGCTCCGTTTGCAATGCTTAAATTTCTTATGTGTTTTTCTATTTTATCAGCAGCAGTATTTCTGCCATAAGCTGCTTTTTGAGCATTTAATAATTCTTGCTTTGATGCTTCAAGTGAATCTTCATCTATTTTGCCAAATTCTTTTTCTATTTTTTTTATAGTATTGTCCGAAGCTTTTTCAAATTCTTTCAATAAAGCCATATATTTGTCTGTTTCTGATTTTCCTTCAAGACCTAATTGTTTAATTTTCTCTTTTTTCCATGTATCGACATTTTTTTCGTTGCCATGGAAAAATACACGTAAGCACTCATCAAATGGAACCTTATAAATCATATCTCCGACTACTCTGCCGTATTTAGCTTCTCTTAGGTCTTTAACATAAAGTTTTGCACTATACTCGTTTTGAGCAAGCATAACATTTTTAATGTTATATACATCAAAATCCACACCTGTAATTTGTTTATATTTCTTATGAAATTCCAGTAAATCACCTGTTTTTGCAACTTCTCTGAGTTGTTGTATATCCTTTTCGTTTCTTGTCAATTCTTTAAAAACATCATTTGAACATGTCCCGAAAAAATGAGTAAGATAATCACCAACATCATCAAAAAAACCTTGATTTCTCTGTCGTGCATGGGCATTATTACTAAGGTCGTTTTGTTCGGATTGCTTAGCATCAACAGTAAAATCTATTAATTTTTTTACGGTTTCTTCTCCGTAGCTTAA
>JAFSWA010000073.1 GCA_017444705.1 bacterium | reverse complement strand
TTTTAATTATTTTTTAAAATTCCTTTTGCATCTTTATAGATTTCTGTTTCTTTTCTGTTGTCATTGCCAAAAACAAACGCTCCTATAAGAGCACGACCCAGTAAATCGCAGGTTGCATCTTCTCCGAAGAGTTTTTTAAATTCAGCATAAGTTTGTATCACATTTTTCTTTGCTGATTTTGCTTTTTGGCGGATGTTATCTATGGTTTGGCTATATTCATTTACTTTTTTATCATTTCCCGCAAGCGTATAAATGGAAGTTGTTCCGTTATTTTTATCAAAGGATATTTTGTTCAAATATTCTTTTCCGTCTGAATCGGCAGAGTATGTAGTAACTTTGGCATTTTTTACATCTACCGTAATATATAATTTCCCGAATTTTGATGATACAGTATTCAACTTACCGTTTTCAAATTCGCCGTACATAATACCGCCGGGTCTAACAGCAGTCTTTGAAACTCCGCTGAAAGGAGTTCCGTCATAGGTGCATACTTTATCATCGACAACTTTTAAAGTTTTTCCTCCGACCACATTTTCATTGTTTTCAATATCAGCAAAATTACTTTTAATTTCGCTGATACCCTTTTGCATTTGTTCATATCTTTTTTTGTTTTCAATTTCTTCGACATTAACAGCGTTCCCGAAATTTTGAATTCCGTTTGCGGAATTTATTTTTCCGCAAAAATTAACATTTGCCGTATTTTGACGTATTGCTTTTCCTGCAAAACAAAAATAACTTGGGTTAGATTGAAGTCCTATCATACCACACTTTCCTTTCATATTTTTACTACGCCTATATAAAAACACATAATTAAAAAAATTGACAGATTTGTAAAATTCAACTTCATATTTCTTTACATAAAGTAAATAGAAAGTGAGGTCGGCTACCCAGAATTGTATTAATTATATATTCATTGTTATTTGTTCTAAAATACTTGAAAATTCATTAGTCAGCATTTCGGCTAATTTTTCCGGAGCAAGTTGAGTTGCTGTTACTGCCATTAAATCTTCCGGTAGTTCGGACATCATTGGCAGCATATCATCGGGTTCAAGTATGTCCATAGCTTCGAGTAATTCATCTTTTTCAAGTAATTCTAACGGAGCCATGAATGCTTCTTTATCCAATTCCCCAAGAAGTTTGGGGTCCTCTTTAATCATATTTTCCATTACAAATGCTTTTTCTTCTTTTTCCAAAGATTTAACAGAATTTTTGAGTGTATCGACTTTCATTTCCGATAACATTGTCATTAATTCTTCTTTGGATTTTTCTTGTTGAGATTCACCGGTTACATTTTCAACCATTCTTGCCAATTGGTCTTTTTCAAGATTTTTAACCCCTTTCAATATATGTGCGGGTTCTACATTTTTATTTTCAAAAAATTTGTTCTGTTCTTTTTCCGGTATTGTATTCAGAAAATCTTTCAGGTCATATTTTTGCATAGCTACTGCAAATAATTTTTCTTTTTTCGTATCTTTCAAAAGGTCTATAAGTTTATCTTTTTGAAAAAATTTAAGCCCCATCAGCATTTCTTCCGGTTCAAGCATGGAAATAAGCTTCATTTTATCTGTAAAATTCATATTTTTTATTATTTCATAACGGTTTTCAGGATTCATTAATCTGAAAATATTGACCAATTCTTTTGGATTTGAAAGTAAATTCAAAAGAAATGAAGCAGCTTTTGTGTTTCCGTTTTTTGCTTCCAATTCCATTATTTCTTTAATGGATTTGCCTCTGTAAGCCTTTAATTGCTGCGAACCGATATTATAATTATCGGTTAAGTATTTTAAATTTACATCAATTTTAATCAATTTTTTTTCTCCGCTAATTAATAATTATTGCCTGACAATTATTATATCGGCATTTTATCGAAAAACTTTAATGTTTTTAATCAATTGTTAAGATTTGTTACGAAAATAATAATATAATTATTATTTACTGTAATAATTTTGTTGATATGTTATATTTTATGGAAAGAAAGGATATCAAATGATAAGAAAAATAAGGTTTGACAGCGGAACAACAATAAATAAATTCAATAATTACAGAAAGAACGTAAGTTTTGGCAGTGATTTAATTAAATACGGAATTCCGAATCGTTGGCATGAAAGCCCCGGACCTCGCAATACAGACAGCTTTTCTCCCCATACGGATAACGAAGAAAGAAATGAACCGCCAATTGTAAAATACGGATATCCTGAAATATTGCCCCAATCGAAGAATAAAGATACAGATGAAGTTGCAAGAGCAATTTCACAAACTCCGGTTTCACGGGAAGAAGATTATGATGAACTCGCAAAATCGGTAAACGAAGATTTATTTGGAAATGATGAAGAAGATGAAGCAGAAACGGTAAAAGAAAAAGCTGACAAACAAAAACCCTCATATTTTAAAAGACTTTGGTATGCAATTATAGGAAAAGATGTAAAATAAAATTGGTTTTATAATTTTTTTGTTTGGCTTAAAATTAAATTAAAGTATTACAAAAAAAGGAGCTAAACATGAAAAAATCAATTAAAGATTTAGGCGACATTAAAGGTAAAAGAGCACTCGTAAGAGTCGATGTAAATGTGCCTTTGGACGAGAACAAAAATGTTACAGATGACACAAGAATCAGAGCAATTTTGCCGACAGTAAAAGCATTAAAAGAAAAAGGGGCAAAGGTTATTTTAATGGCACACTTAGGCAGACCGAAAGGCGAATGGAAAGAAGAATTTTCTCTTTCTCCCGTTGCAAAATATTTATCAAAAGTTTTGGGAGAAGAAGTTTTATTTGTTTCAACTCCTGTCGGACAAGGTGCCGAAAAAGACCTTGAAAACTTAAAAGACGGTCAGGTTGCTTTGCTTGAAAATATCAGATTTTATAAAGCGGAAGAAGCAAAAGATGATGATATGACTTTTGCAAATGAATTGGCAAAATTAGGTGATTTTTATGTCAATGACGCATTCGGTGCGGCTCACAGAAACCACACTTCAACCGCAAAATTGGCGAAAGTTTTGAAGCCTGCTGTAAGCGGTTTATTGATGGAGAAAGAACTTAATGCTTTGGGCGGCTTGTTGGCTAACCCTGAAAGACCTTTTACCGCTATTGTAGGCGGAGCCAAAGTTTCAACAAAAATCGGAGTTTTGGAAAACCTTTTAGACAAAGTTGATAATATGATTATAGGCGGCGGTATGGCTTATACTTTTGTTAAAGCAAACGGCGGAAAAATAGGTACTTCAATTTGTGAAGATGACCAATTGGAAACCGCAAAAGCAATTGAGGCAAAGGCAAAAGCCAAAGGGGTCAAACTCGTTTTGGCAACCGATGTTATGGTTACAAATGATTTTTCCGGCAACGGCGAAAATAAAATCGTTGATGTAAGAAATATTCCCGATGACTTTGAAGGGGTTGATGCCGGTCCTGAAACGCAAAAAGCATTTGCTGATGTGATTAAATCTTCAAAAACAATTTTAATGAACGGACCTGTCGGAGCATTTGAAAACCCCGTTTTTGCAAACGGAACGAAGGCTGTATTAAAAGCTGTTGTTGAAGCAACTGCCTCAGGTGCAACATCAGTTATTGGCGGCGGGGATTCTGTTTCAGCAGCTAAGAAGTTTGCCAAAGCCGAGGATTTCACCCACGTTTCAACGGGCGGCGGTGCATCATTGGAATTTATCGAGGGCAAAATTCTCCCCGGTGTTGCGGCACTTGATGATTAATGGAAAATCTTTTTAAAATAAAGGCGGCATTTTAATGCCGCCTGTTTTATTATTAACTTTTATTACAAAATTTTGCTATTTTGAAATTAGCAAATTTTTAATTTGTTTATACAAATGTATCATGTATTAGTTTATAGGAAAGAATTTATTATGGCAGATTTAGCAACTTCTGCTGTTTGCGGATCAACACAAGTTAAAAAATTGGAAGCCCCTGAAATTAGGGGAAACAGAATTTTCTTTAAAAATATGGAAGGAAATTCTTTTATTTTTAGCCAGAGAAACAACTCGCTTGTGTCAATTTTAAAGGTAAGCGAAGAGATAAGGTGGGCAAAAAATTTAATGACTATCTTTAATAAATTCTATGATGAAAATACAGGTTGTGTTTCCGCAAAAAAAATATCGGATATAGGAACTGAAATTGATAAAAGATATTTGCCATATTTGACAGAGGTACCCCGTGCAAGGATGTGCCATAATTTAGTAGATTGGAATAGGTTTTTAAGAAATGCACTTAGCGATTATACAAATCCAAATAGTGATGGCGGAGCAGATATAACAGAAAAAGAAATTTATGATTATTATGAAAGAAGTGCAAGTGTTATACAAAATGACAAATCTGTTTTTTTATTATCCAGAAACAAAGAATCAATAAATGAAAAGGAGGCGGGGTCAAAAAACCCCGCTCATTTTTTATATTTGATAATTTTACAATTTTTTGTGTCGGATAAATTCGCCCTGAGTTTTTCGCTCAAACCTATTCCTATTGCCCACAAAACCTCTTTCCCACTGCACAAAAGCGGAATTTCATCTCTTTTATGTTCTGGAATCTTTTGAGAAATAAAATAATCTTTAAGTTTTATTTTTGATTTGTGAGAAAACGGTTGAATTAAATCTCCGCTTTTTCTTGCTCTCAATTCAAGAGGAAATTTAAAGGCATTTTT
>JAFSWA010000072.1 GCA_017444705.1 bacterium | reverse complement strand
TTTCATAATATCCTTGTAATTTCTGTCCGTCTGCACCGAAAGTAACGGTTTCACCGTTAATTTGGGCTGTTCCTGATGTCAGTTTTCCGTCTGCATAGTATTTATCAGAGGTTTCATCATAGCCTTGTAATTTTTGTCCGTCAGCACCGAAAGTAACGGTTTCACCGTTTATTTGTGTTGTTCCTGCGGTCGGTTTCCCGTCTGTATAATAAGTATCGGATGTTTTATCATAGCCTTGTAATTTTTGTCCGTCAGAGCCAAAAGTAATGGTTTCGCCATCAATTTTAACTTCACCGACTGCGGGTTTTCCGTTTATATAATATTTATCCTTGCCGTCAACCTTGACGTAAATATTATTGGCAATTTTGCCGTCTTTCATGTAGTACTTATCAGTTGAATTTTTAGAAAAAGGTATATTAGCACTCATTAAAGAATTATTCTTCAATATAACTTTTCCGTTTTTATCTTTTACGGTAATTGTTAATTGCGGAATAAATGCACCGTTTGCACTTATTTCAACTTCGCCCGAATATGCTTTACCGTCAATATACAGAGTTTGTAAATCCAACGATGTGTTTGTTGAAATACTTATACTGCCGTCATTATTGTTCTTTACTTGACAAAAACCGTTAACAACTTTTCCGTTATTATACAATTTCCCGTCATTACTGTAACCTGTTAATATAACCCCATCTTTATAAAAAGTCCCGTTATTTTCAATTTCACCGGTTGTAACTTTTCCGTCAGCATACAATTTTGTTACATTTGAATTTTTAACTTCTGTTTTTGAAGTATATTTATTTTCAAATTCTGTTTTTGTACCGTCAGAATTTGTAATTGTGTATTTTTCAACAACATACCATTCTGTTGCGGGAATAAGGTTTGCAGATGCTACTAACGGATTATGATTACCGAAAACAACCCTGCTGTTATCTGTAACGGATGTATTAATTTGTACTTCACCTGAATATTCTTTACCGCCAAAATACAATTTCCCGTCAATTATGTTGTTTTCTGCTTTGGCTTTTGCCTCTGCCTCTGCTTTCGCTCTCGCCTCTGCCTCTGCTTTGGCTCTCGCTTCCGCCTCAGCTTTGGCTCTCGCTTCTGCCTCAGCTTTCGCTTTTGCCTCTGCCTCAGCTTTTGCTTTCGCTTCGGATGCGTACAAACCGTTATTTGCTTTTAGTTCGGCAACAGCTGTTTTTTTAAGATTAGCAATAGTTTTATCTGTTACTTTTTTATTTGCTTTTTTTACTGCTGTTGCAATACTTTTTTCTACCTCAGAAATAATTGCCGATAGTTTTTTGCCGTTTGATAATGTCATATTTTTCATATCATAAGTAGCACGCCAAAATTCTTTCAAATCATCAACTGTTTTTTTGCCGTCACCATTTAAATCAACATGAGCTTTAATATTTGCAATTAACTGTTTTTCAAAGGCTGTTATTTCTGATTTCCAAGACTTTTTATCTGATGTACTCATTTTTGATACGACATTTTCAAAGTTTTTAATATCGTTTATATCAACTGTCTTATCTTTTTTGATATTTGCTAAAATTTGGTCTTTAATAGTTTTCTTATTATTCGCAATAAATGCTTTTTCAAGCATAGAGGCATTACCGTCACCGTCTAAATCCATAGAAGTTATATCATTAATATCAACATTACCGCTTTTATCAAAATCGAATGAAAGTTTTTTCTGTTTATTTATTGCAGAAGTATAACTTTTTTGAATATCTTTAAGTACATCATTTAAGTTTTTACCGATTAACAGTTTTTTATTCTTTAAATCTTTTGCTTCACCCCATAAAGCGGTCAAATCATCCATTGTAATTGTACCGTCACCGTTAACATCAGTATGAGCTTTAATATTTGCAATTACCCTATTTTCAATTTTACTGATTTCACTTTTCCAGAATTTTTTATCTTTATCAGATAACTTAGAAATTTCATCGTCAAATTTAATTAAATCATTTAAGGAAAGAGTTTTATCATCTTTTATTCCGTTAAAAACTTCTTTTGAAATCTGCGTTTTGAAAGTATTAAAAAATTCATTTTCATAATCGTCAACTTTACCGTTACCATCAATATCAACCCCTTTTGATATGCTAATCATATCAGACAAATCAACTTTACCGTCATTATTGACATCAAAAAGATTTTCTTGTTTTAATAACTTATTTTTCTCGTCTGTCAGTGCTTTTTTGTCTTTATTCTTATTAATTTTTCCGTCACCGTCAACATCAAAAGCTTTTTTGTCAAACTTTTGCTGTTGTTGAAAATTCTTAAATAAGTTATTTAAATTTGAATTGAATTCCATAAATCTTTCCTTTTGCTCGATTCGTATGATTCTTATATCGGCATTTTTTCGAAAAACTTTAATGAAATTAATAAAACTTTACAAAAATCCCTATCTATCTATCTACATATCTATGGTATTGCCATTGAGTTTGAGGCTCATGTCAAATCTCAAAAATTCGGCTTTACATTTGTTTACATTAATTTCAGGGAAATATGTGCAAGTTAAGGTGTAGAATAAAACAGGAGAAAAAATTATTTCAAAGATTCCTGTCATAACTTAACACGTACAGCAATGACATGATAATATAATCTGTCATTGTTACAAATGCCTGTTACAGAAATGTCATTGCTTGACATGTACAATTGCGAGCGAAGCGAAGCAATCCAAAGTTTATGTTTTTTGGATTACTTCGTCGTGCTAACGCACTCCTACCGCAAGCGGTACCCTCCCCCGTAAGGCTCGGCTGCCGCCTTGCCCACGGTTGATTTGTCGTAATGACATGTCACGTCCTCACTAAGTTCGTCCTACCGCAAGCGGTAGGACGAACGCAGTGAGCACGTGGCAATCCAAAGAGATTCTGCGGGAAACCGGACATTTTTAACGATATGTTTGGAAAATTTACATATTAAAATAATCGATATTTGAAAGTAGCCCAAAAATCAGTAAAATGTTATAATATTAATATAGATAAA
>JAFSWA010000071.1 GCA_017444705.1 bacterium | reverse complement strand
TGCCCTTTTCAAGTCTGGGCCTGAGCGCGGAAAACAGGATAAGAGCGAGGATAAAGCAAATGAACGTTATAAGGATCCCTGTTTTAAGGGGTATCGTTTTTCCTGAACTATGACCATGCCTGGCACGCATTTGACTGCCGTTCCTTTCTGATCCGCTGCCTCCGATCATTTTCAGATCGATAAAGACATAGTTTAACATTTATTTTTATCATTTTTGGGCGTTTTTGTAAAGCATGACCCACGCGATTTCATGACGCAGAAACGCCCGGAAAAGCTCCCATTTCGTTGACAAATGCATACGTGTTATTATATTATATAAACAACTATAAAGTCTAATATCGGGCATATTTGCGAAAAAAAGATTAATAATCGTAATTAAACCATTATTTTTTGCTATTAAAACGACTTAACATAGTAAAAATTTTATATTGTCAAAGTAGGTTAATGTGTGGTATGATAATTTTAGTTGTTAATAGTTAATAGAAAATTTTTATAAAATGAATTGAAAATAGACTAAAACTTAATAATAGCAACTTCTCGTGCAGAGGGTCGTTTTGCATGGGATTAGTATAGCAGTAGTATAAGGAAATAGTCATGTCAGCATTATTACAATATTTTAGTGTTACATTCAGTTCCCCGTGGGCATATGTCAGCCTTTTAATGATGCTTTTACTAATGAGTTTGAGTGTTTTGGCTTTCAAGTGGGGCGAATTTAAAGAAATAAGAAAAAATTTCGAAGAATCAAAATTAAGAGATGAAAAAACAAAAAAAGAAGACGAAGACCGTATGCGTCGTGAGGCGGAACTTCAAGCAAAAGAAAAACTGAGTGCCGAACGGGAAAAATTTGAAGATGAGGCTCGTGAACGTCGTCTTGAAATTACAAGATTAGAAGATAAATTATCCAAAAAAGAGGATCAAATTGAAGACCGGATGCTTGAACTTGATAAACAAGAACAACTTGCGGCTCAAAAAATTGACGAATTAATAAAAAAAGAAGATTATCTTGCGGAAATAACTAAAAATCAAATTGCGAAATTAGAGCAGATTTCAGGTATGTCATCAGAAGATGCCAAAAATCTTTTGATTGAAAAATGGAAAGATGAATTGCAGCAAGAATACCATAATATGGTTCGTGAAAACGAACTTAGAATAAGAGAGGATGCTGATACTCAGGCAAAAGAGATTTTGTCAACCACTATGCAGCGTTATGTTATGGATCAGGTTGTAGAATCTACGGTTTCCGTTGTTCAATTACCGTCTGATGAAATGAAAGGTCGTATTATAGGTCGTGAGGGAAGAAATATCAGAACTCTTGAAACAGCAACAGGAGTTGACCTTATTATTGATGATACTCCCGAGGCAGTTGTACTTTCCTGTTTTGATCCTATAAAAAGAGAAGTTGCGAAATTAGCCTTGGAAAAGCTGATTTCCGACGGTCGTATTCACCCTGTCAGAATTGAAGAAATGGTGGCAAAAGCCCAAGAAGAAATAGAAACAAAAATTAAACGTGAGGGTGAAAATGCCGCAATAGAAATGGGTATAATGAACCTTAATAAAGAGCTTATAAGAAATCTTGGTAAGTTATATTACAGAACAAGTTACGGTCAGAATGTTTTAAGACACTCAATGGATGTTGGCTTTATTGCAGGCATGTTAGCTGCCGAGATTGGGGCAAATGTTAAGCTCGCAAAAAGAGCAGGTCTGTTGCATGACATAGGAAAAGCTGTTGACCAAACACAAGAGGGCACTCATATTCAGCTTGGTGTTGAATTGGCGAAAAAGTACGGTGAAAAAGAGGATGTAATTCATGCAATTGAAGCTCATCATGGTGATGTTACCGCTAATTCTATTGAGGCTGTTTTGGTAAAATTAGCAGATGCCGTTTCCGCCGGCCGTCCTGGAGCAAGACGTGATACCCTTGAAATTTATATTAAGCGTCTTGAACAGCTTGAAAAAATTGCAAAAGGTTATGAAGGCATTAAACAAACATTTGCAGTTCAGGCAGGACGTGAAATAAGAGTAATTGTACAGCCGGAAAATTTTGATGATTTAGCCTCAAATAAACTTGCTCGTGATATTGCA
Source organism: bacterium (assembly GCA_017444705.1). Lineage (GTDB taxonomy): Bacteria > Cyanobacteriota > Vampirovibrionia > Gastranaerophilales > Gastranaerophilaceae > RGIG3525. The sequence goes on along the minus strand of JAFSWA010000071.1, from coordinate 9,436 downwards.
AATAAAATCGAACAGGAAATGGATTATCCGGGACAGATTAAAGTTACTGTTGTAAGAGAATTCAGAACAACAGAAATAGCAAAATAGAAATTAATTAATATGACACAAAATATTAACATAGTTTTTTTAGGCGACGTAGTCGGAAAACCGGGTCGAAAAATCGTTAAGGATTTTTTGACCGATGATTTTGAAAAAGTATTAGGTCTGAAAAAAGAAGATACTTTTTTAATTGCTAATGTCGAAAATGCTTCTCATGGATTCGGACTTACCCAAAAAAACTATGAAGATTTTGTCGGGCAAGGGTTTAATTGTTTGACATCAGGAAATCACATTTGGGATAAAAAAGATATTTTTACTTATATAGATGAAGCGGATATTCTTCTTCGTCCATTCAATTATCCGAAAGATACAAAGGGAATCGGGTATAAAATTTTTGAATTTAAAGAGGTTAAAATAGGTGTAATAAATATGCTTGGCAGAGTTTTTATGTCACCTTATGATTCTCCGTGGGAAACGGTAAAAACGGCAATAGAAGAAATTAAAAAAGAAACTTCGATTATATTTGTTGATTTTCATGCGGAAGCTACCGCAGAAAAAATATGTTTTGCAAAATACTGTTCGGATTTAGGGGTGAGTGTTGTTGCGGGAACGCACACTCATGTTCAAACGGCAGATGAAAGAATTATAAATGAACAAACCGCATTCATTACTGATGTGGGGTTTTGCGGCGATTATAACGGTGTAATAGGAATGGAGTATGAAACTTCCCTGCACAGATTAACAACAAATCTGCCTGAGAGATTTGATATAGCACAGACGAACAGTTGCGTGTTAAACGGTGTTTTGGCAGTTGTCTCAAATGACGGAAAAGCCAAAACAATAAAAAGATTTTGTATTACTAAAAACTATGAGGAAGGAATCAAGTGAAGGTAGATTTACATATTCATACCGCATATTCTGACGGAGTTTATACGCCCGAAAAGATTGTGGAACTCGCACTGAACGAGGGTTTAGATTGTATTGCCATAACCGATCACGACAATATTTTATCTTACAAACCTGCGGTCGAACACGCTGAAAAATTGGCAAAAGAAACGGGGAAAACGCAGTTGGAAATTATACAGGGTGTCGAAATCAATACTATTTATAAAGATTGGGAAGTTCATATTTTAGGATATTTTCCGGATGTTAATAACTCAGATTTTATAGCCTTATTGAAAAATCAGCAAGCGGCAAGGGTTGAGCAGACAAAAAAAATATTACAATTGCTTTTAAAAAAGGAAAATATAAACATCAAATTTGAAGATTTAACAAAGCTTGTTATGCCGGGAGGGTCAATAGGCAGACCTCATTTGGCGAGAGCGATTACAAGTGCCGGCGGAACACAAAGTACAACAGAAGCTTACAATAAATATATTAATAAAGAATCTTCTGTTTATATAGAAAGAAAGACTGTTTCACCACATGATGCCTGCGAAATTATATATGATGCGGGCGGCATACCTGTTTTTGCCCACCCATATGACGTTGATATAGCGGAACAACTTACAAAAGAGCTTATGAAACACGGTCTGTGCGGGCTTGAAGCTTATCATAGAAAACATTCGCCGGCTATGGTTGAATATTTTTCTACTATTGCAGAAAATTTAGGACTGATTGTTACCGGCGGAAGTGATTTTCACGCACCTAATCCTGTAAACGGACAGATTGTAATGGGTAAAAACTTCATTCCTGACTGGGTTTATGACAAACTTAAAGAAGAAAAGAAAAGGTTAGATATGGCATAATGAAAAAAGCTTTTTCTCTTGTTGAAATTTCTTTTGTTTTATTCGTTTTGGCAGCTGTGTTGTTTGCAGTTGTGCCTTTTTCACTTTCAAATGTAAAACAAGCACGCTTTATTTCGGAATGGAAAAATTATATGGAACAGATTTCTTATTCTTTTGAAACACTTGAAGAATATAAAAGAGAAAATGATTTAGATGAAACAGCTTCTGTAAAAAGACGTATGCACTACTTGGATGCAGAATTGTTAACAGATAAATCTTATTTGAACCAATACAGATATAAAATGATGAACGGTAATTTTTATAAAAAGATGAATATTAATAAATTCGATGAAATTTATATGACTCCTGACGGAAATCTCATGGGAGTTGAATATTCGATAGGGAGTTCCCCCTATGCTACGGTTTGGACGGATTTGAACGGGAAGAAAAAACCTAATATTGTCGGGAATGATATATTTATATTTGAAATTTACAAAAACTCAATTGTACCCTACGGAAAAGGGGTAAAGTTTGAATCTATGCGTTCAGATTGTTCCAAATCAGGAACGGGAATGTTTTGTTCTCAATATTATATTCTCGGCGGAGATTTGAAATAAAAAAGCCTAAAAATTACCTCAGAGATTTTATATTTTAAATTATGCATTTTTTGATGCATCATAGATGTTGTAAATATGCAACAAAGAACTTGCTAATATTCCGTAATAGCCGAATGCTAAAAATCCTAATGTAGAAACGAGAGGTACTCCGATTGCAAAACCTATTGCTTTCAACCATTGCCCGTTAGCGAGCTGTCCAAGCCCCGGATATATGGCAGATGCAATACCCGCACCGATTTTTCTTGCTTTACTTGATTTTGGTTTTTCTTCTTTTGCTTTTGACGGAGTATATTTATCAATATTTTCAGCTATTAACGACTTTTGTGCACCTTTAAAGTTAACTTTAAAAAAAGCTGATTTTGAATAATTGTTATTAATATTTCTTACCTGCATAAATACTCCAAAGCTTACATATTAAGTAAAACATTAAATTAAAAAATTTGTTATATTTTTTATTCTGATTTAACAAAATTTTACAAATGTTTTCAAAGTATAATTAATTTTTTCGTTATTATTTTATGTGAAAATTTTTTCCCCGAAACAACAGTTAAATAATATTTATCTAAAAATTTTTCGGAATAAAAATCTTTGACATCATCGTTCAATTTGTACACGGCTTCTTGTTTTGTCCAAAATTTGTAAAATTTTTCAATGTTATCAAATTTTATACCGTAATATTTTGAAACTTCTTTCAAATTCCGTTCTTTCATAAATTCAATGTCTATTCCGCAAGGTGTTTCATCAAAACACACTGCAACAAGCCCTTTTGTGTGAGAAATGCTAAAATAAATCCCGTTATTTTTAAATTGAGGCTTGCCGCTCTGATTTAAAATAATCTCATCATCAATATTATAAATATTTTTAGCAACATTTTTAACGAGAAAACGACCTAATGTATATTCAAAAAACCGTTTTTCACTTTTTAATTCAATATCGGCATATTTATTCAATTCGGTTTTGCTAATCTTTTTTTTTGTTTCTTCAATATCTATGTAAAAAATCTTCATTTAAACCTTTTTAAAAATCAAAGAAGTATTAATTCCTCCAAAAGCAAAGTTATTACTCATTATATACTGAGTATCAATAATTCTTGGTTCATTCATAATGTAATCAAGTTCCGCACACTTATCATCAGGATTTTTAAGATTTAATGTCGGACAGAACCAATTATTATTCATCATCATAATGCTCATAATTGCTTCAATTGCCCCGCAAGCACCAAGCGTATGCCCGGTATAGCTTTTCAAGCTGCTGATTATTGCATTTTTGCCGAAAATTTTATTAGTGGCTTGTGATTCCGCAATATCTCCATTTATGGTGCCTGTACCGTGAGCATTTATATAGCCTATGTCCTGCGGTTTTTAATCAGCATTATCAAGTGCCAATCTCATAACCTCTGCCATCATATCGGCATTTGGGTTTGTAATATGTGTACCGTCTGTATTTGTCGCAAAACCTACAATCTCGGCATAAATTTTTGCACCTCTTTGTTTTGCGTGTTCATATTCTTCCAATATTAAAGTCCCGGACCCGTCGCCAATAACAAGCCCGTCCCTATCTCTGTCAAAAGGAGACGGAGTTAATTTTGGGGTATTATTTTTAACACTTGTTGCAAAAAGTGTATCAAAAACTCCGATATGGCTCGGGTTATGTTCTTCGGCTCCGCCCGCTATCATTACCGTTTGAATACCTGATTTTATTGTTTCATAGGCATATCCTACTGCCATTGAGCCTGATGTACATGCTGTTGAAGTCGGAATAATTCTCCCGTGTGTTTTAAAATAAAGTGAAATATTCACTGCCGAAGTGTGTGACATCATTCTGATATATGAGCCGGAATTAAGGTTTTTTACTTCGTGATTTACACACATTGTGTAAAAATCCGCTATCGGTTCGGATGAACCGTTGCAGGAACCGTAACTTACACCTGTTTGTCCGCTTGTTATTATCTCGGAATTTAAAAGTCCTGCATCAAAGAGTGCCTGTTTTGCTGTCGTAACTGACATAATTGCTACATCACCCATTGTTCTTGTAACTTTTCTGTTGAAATCTTCCGGTCTGACAAAATCTCTGACTTTTGCATCAAGTCTTGTATGCAGCCCCTTGTATGTCTCCAATTCTTTATCATACTCAATACAATTTTCAAGCTTATGCAGTCTTTCAAAAGAACCGCCAAGGGTAGAACCTAATGGATCCGTCAATGCCATACCCGTTACAACAACCCGTCTTTCCATTAATACATTCCTCCGTTTACGGAAATTACCTGCCCTGTAACATATGACGCATCCTCACTGAAAAGATAATTAATTGCACTTGCAACTTCTTTTGCTGTTCCCATTCTTCTCATAGGAATAGAGTCTTTTATCATATCAAACGGGATATTTGAAGTCATATCAGATTCTATTACTCCGGGGGCTACACAGTTTACGGTTATGTTTCTTTTTGCAACCTCTCTGCTCAATGCTTTTACGGCGCCTATAATTCCGGCTTTTGAAGCACTGTAATTTATCTGCCCCCTGTTTCCCGTTAAACCGGAAATTGATGAAAGTGCAACAATTCTGCCTTTTCTGTTTTGTATCATTTCCAAAATTATCGGACGAAGAGTGTTATAAAAACCGTTTAGATTTGTATTTATAACTCTGTCCCACTCGGAATCTTCCATTGCGGGAAACGGATTATCGGCATTTATTCCGGCATTTACGACAACTCCGTAGTAAATACCGTATTTTTCAATATCTTTTAATAACACTTTTTTAGTCTTATTTCTGTCTGAAACATCGAACTGTAATATTCTTACATTTCTGCCCAAGTCTTCAATAATTTTTTGGACTTCAAGAGTTTTTTCTTTATTTTTATTGTAGTGAAGAACAATGTCGAACCCGTTTTTTGCAAGATATATTGCGGTTTCTCTGCCGATACCTCTGCTTGAACCTGTAACTAAAACCGTTTTATCCATGTAACATTTCCTTTATTTTTTCATCGTTATCCTGATAAACATTAATTGTTGCACTTGCGATTTCTTCATAATCTTCATTATATATGAAACATTCAAATGAAGAAATTTCAGCTACAAAAACCTCTTTAACCGTTATATAATAAGTTTTTCCGAGTTCAAAAATTTTTGTTGCATTGTTATAAAGTCTTGTACCTAAAAGATAACCGATTTCAGGTACTTTTAATTTTTTTTTGAAATAAGCATAACAGCCTATTGATTGTGCCATATATTCTATTCCAACAGAAGAATCAATACCGTTTAATTCCCTGTCATAAAAAATGCTGTCTTTTCTTATTGTAACTGCTGTTTTCAACCATTTTTCATCTATGTTGTAATCTATAATATCATCAATCAAAACCATTGAATCTTTATGCGGCAAAATTGTTTCAAGATATTTTTTGTTATCCATTATTTTTCCCCAAAATTAATATAGCATTTGTACCGCCAAAACCGAAAGAATTGCACATACATATTTTACATTTTTTGTATTTATCATCTTTTTTTACAAGGTTTATTTGTGATATTTCAGGGTCAATATTGTCTGCGTTTATGTTAGGATAAAATTTTCCTCTGAAATCATCAAGAAGTTTACAACAAAGAGCTGTTTCTATTCCTGCTGCCGCACCGAGACAATGTCCCGTATATGATTTTGTAGAGCTTACAGGTGTTTTATTATTAAAAATACTGTAAATTGCATTTGCTTCCATAATATCATTAGCAATTGTTCCTGTACCGTGAGCATTTATGTAGTCGATTTCATCGGGAGTAATTTTTGCATCGCTGAGAGCCTTTTTTATTGCAATAACGGCTTCTTTTGCTTCGGGGTCAGGAGTTGTTAAGTGGTATATATCTGAACTTTCCCCTATTCCCATAACTTCAATTCCCTTATCAGCTTCTTTTTCTGTAATAAAAACAGTACAGGCTTCACCCATATTCATTCCTGCTCTGTCTTTTGAAAACGGAATTGTCGGTTTTTGAGATAAAACTTCCAACGAATGAAATCCGTATATCGGTACTTTTGCCAAAGTATCACAGCAAGCTACAATTACTGCATCGGAAATATTATTATTCAGTAAATCTCTTGCAAGAGAAAATGCCTTTATTCCTGATGAACAGGCTGTTGAAACGGTTGTACAAAAATTTTTAATTCCGAGAGTTTTTCTTATAAAACGAGCAGGGTTTCCCAATTCATAATATTTGGGGTTATTTGTTTTTTCAAATTCCTCCACACCGGAATTTGTTGTCGCCACAACAACTCCGATTCTGTCAGGAATATATTTTTCTTTTAATATTTCTATCTCTTTATCAAGCAGGTTTAGGGTTTTTAAAATTGCCTGATTACATCTTATGTTAAAATCAGTCTCATCTATTTTTGGCAAAGGACAACTGATTACACCGGCTCTTATATTGCTTTCTTTTAAAACTCCGTCAATATTTTTAAATATGGTTGTATCGCCGTTAAGAGCTTTTTCGTAAATAGAATTTATATCGTTACCCAAATTACACAATGCTTCGTAACTTGTTATCTTCAATATTTTAACCTCAATTGATTTTATAATATAATAGTAGCATGAAAGAGAAATTTATAGAATTTTATGTAAACAAGTTTAATCAAATAAAACCTGCGGAAGTTATTGATGTGGGATTTCTCCCGATGATTATTAAAAGACGGCTTAGCAGAATTGATAAAGGAGTTGTTTATCTTTTAAATAAAACCATAAGTGAGAATACTAAAAACCTTGTATTTTCATCTCAAACTGGAGAATTTGACCGACTTATAAAAATAATTGAGCAATACACTTCCGAAAAAGAGGTTTCCCCGAATACGTTTTCCGGCTCTGTTCATAATTATCCGGCAGGAATTTTTCTTTTGAATTATACAAAAACTATTCCATATACAGCACTTTCTGCCGGTAATAACTCGATTTCTGCGGGAATAGAGGCGGCTGTTATTTCAAAAGAAAATACTATGTTCTGTTATGCTGATGTGTATAATGATGAATTAATTGCTTTTGCTTTTGATATTACAAAAACAGGTACTCATAAGGATAAGTATAAATTTATAATTCGTAACAATACAAAGAAAAATGACAGTTACAAAAATTATATTGAATTTTTCAACGGAAAGAGGAATAAAATCGATTCCGATATCTTTTCCATAGAAAGGGCGGAAAAATGAATAGGATAAAGGCTTTTATAAGGAGCGTCCTTTCAATTTTACTGTTTGCTTTTTTTGGAGTTAGCACTCTTTTTGTGAGATATATTTTGATGGCATTTAATAAAGATAAAATGAAAAATTATGAAATTCTTCAAAAGTCTTTTGCTTTTTTTATATGGATGTTAAAAACTCTGAAAATCCTCAAACTTGAAGTCAGCAATATTGAAAAGCTTAAAAATATAAAAAATTCAGTAATTGTATCAACTCATCCGAGTTTTATAGACATTGTTATTTTAATTTCAATAATCCCTTATTCAACATGTTTTGTTGCGGAAAGATTGGCAAACAACCCAATTTTAAAGGGTATGGTAAAATTACTTTTTATATTGGAAGGTCAACCGCTTGATATATGGGTTGAAGAAGCAAACAAAATGCTCAATAAAGGTTTAAACGTCATAATTTTTCCGATGGGAATCCGTCACAGGAAAAATGAAACCCCTAAAATCAGAAGAGGTGCATCATTGATTGCACAAAAATCAGGGAAAAATATTGCCATGCTTGATTTAAAAACAAGTTTTGATTTTCTGTTTATTCATCAACCGTTTTATAAAGCCGGTTCAGAACCTGTTATTTTTAGTCTTAACTATTTAGGTGAAATTAATACAAAAGAATTTAGGGAAAAATGTCCTGACGAGGTAACTTTTAAAACTCAGGTAACAAAAGAAATTTCAAGGGTCTTGTATAAAAAATAAGATAATAAAATACGAGCGGATTAATATAGTAAATATAGCCTGATTTGTAAATATTATGTAATAATTTTTAAAAATCAGAATATCAAAACAGTAATAATAAAATTAAAAAATTCACGAAAAACTCATCTTTTTGGTTTACTTTTTGAAATAAATTATTGATTTTAGAAAAAAATTTCTTTATGATAAATGTATAGATTACAATTTATATTTGCATGGGGTGGGGACCCCATAATACCAAGAAAAACATAATATATAATCTTGCGGAGAGCATGCCGAAAACTAATTTTTCGGAAGCGGATGAAAAACTAAGGTTAATCCGTGTAGGATATTTTAACCTAAAATCACAAAACAGAAAGGAGATTATTATGCAGCAACAAGTAAACAGGGGAAATGTGTTCAACCTTAACGGAACGGCAGCCGATGAAAAGAACGGGAATATGACAGCACCTGACATGGGTAGTATTAATCCAATGAATAAGATTATAGGAATGAGCCGTAAAATTGATTTAAGTAATGTTCGTATTATAAAAAAGGACGGAACAAACGAAGAATATAATATTGAGAAAGTAATTACGGCAATTAAAAAATCAGCGGCAAGAATGATTGTTGAATTTACTGATAAAGAGATTGAAGACATTTGTAATATTGTAAATCAAAGCGTTTGGGAAATGAGGACAAATGAAGTTGAAATATATAAAATGCACTGCATTGTCGAAAATGCTCTTGAAATGGTTAACCCGAAAGTTGCTAAAAGTTACAGAAATTACAGAGATTATAAAATAGATTTTGTAAAAATGCTTGATAAAGTTTATCAAGAAAGTCAAAAAATCATGTATATAGGAGATAAAGAAAATTCAAACTCCGATTCCGCACTTGTTTCGACAAAACGTTCTTTGGTATTTAATCAGTTAAATAAAGAGTTATACAAAAAATTCTTTCTGACTGTACCTGAATTACAAGCGGTAAGAGACGGCTACATTTATATTCATGATATGTCAGCAAGACGTGATACGATGAATTGCTGTTTGTTCGACGTTGCAACCGTATTGAAAGGCGGTTTTGAAATGGGCAATATTTGGTACAATGAGCCAAAATCGTTAGAGGTTGCTTTTGATGTTATAGGGGATATTGTAATGGCGGCAGCTTCG
>JAFSWA010000070.1 GCA_017444705.1 bacterium | reverse complement strand
TATCAGTATCTGATTCTTCCAATTTCTTTTCAAGATTAACTGTTAAAAGAGGATTTTTTATTATACCATGTATTATTTTTCGCTGTTGTCTTGTAGGTAATTGATCTTTATAATCAAAATACATTTTTCCGAAAGACAAATTATTCGTTGAATTTAATTTCATGATTTTTCTCCGTTTTTATATTTTCAATAATTCTAATATACAAAAAAAAAATTTTTGCTATTTTAAAATTATTTTTAACAAAACTTAATGTTTATAACTGTACTATCTGTGATAAGTTTCCCGATTTATTATTTTAAAGGCACGATAAATTTGTTCAATTAAAATAAGTCTAATCATTTGATGCGTAAAAGTCATTTCCGAAAAACTCAATTTTAAATCAGCTCTGTCACTAACGTTTTGGCTCAAACCGTTTGCACCGCCTATTACAAAAATTAATTCGTTTATACCATTTAGAGAAATTTCTTTTATCTTTTGTGCAAAATTTTCGGAGGACATGGTTTTTCCCTTTATTTCAAGAGTTATAACAAAAGCCTCTTGTTTTATATGAGATAAAATTTTTTCACCTTCTGTTATTTTATATTTTTCATAAGAATTTTCATCTAAAATAGGTTCGGCAGAGATTTCTTCTACTGAAAAAGAACAATATGCACTAAGTCGTTTTTCAAATTCTTTAATCCATTCTTTTGTGTATTTTTCTTTTATTTTTCCGACAGCGATTATTTTTATATTCATTGTTTCAACTCAATAGTTTGTGTCGGGAACGCAAAATCAATACCGTTTTCGTTAAACCGTTTAAAAATATCCATGAGAATGTCGTTTTTAACTTTATACAATTGTGCAAGCCCCATAGGTTTCATATCCGCCAAAATCTGAATATCTACCGAATATGAACTGAGTGAACATAAATTTACATTATAATTACCCAAAACTTCGGGGTGAGAAGTCAATACTTCCACACAAATAGCTTTTGCCTGCTCAATTTTTTCAGTGGTTGTCGAATAAGTAAGGTTGATTTTTTCTTTAAATAATCTTTTTTTCATTTGTGTATAATTCTTAACCACACCTTCTGATATATTTCCGTTCGGGACGTTATACATTGTACCCTCTAAACTTCTTATTTTTGTTGAACGGAGTGTTATATCTTCAACATAACCTTCAACATCCTTTCCGTCGAGAGAATAACTTACGCAAATATAATCACCGACTTTATAAGCATTATCAATAATTAAAGAAACCGAACCAAAAATATTAATAATTGTTTTCTGTGCAGCCAAACCAAAAACTACACCGCCAACTCCGATACCTGCAACTAAGGTTGAAACAGAAAATCCGTAAAGTTGGAGTACCGCTACCGTAAACACAAGTCCAAAAGCAATTTTCGCGGTTTTTCTTAGTAGCGGCATAAATCTTAACAAAAGACTTTCGGTATCACGTTTTTTCAATGCTGCTGTTATTTTATCAATGAATTTATCAATAAGTGTAAGCCCAAGCCACATTAAAAAACAATAAATTACAAAATTAAGAATTGTATATAAAATACTTTTTATAGCATTATGACTAACTAAACCTGCTGTTTTTGCCATTAAATACTGTTCCATATTGACCTCATATTATTGTACTATCTTTGAAAAATTACATATATTATTAAGCTTTAATTTTAACTGATATAATAATGCTAAACGATTTTCCTTATACCCTTCTTCCATAACAAGAACTTTATCAAAAAATTCTATTATGTCAGGCGTTAAAGCATCAAGTTCCGTTAGGGAATTATTCACATTTTTTATCTTTAAATAAAGATTTTTTTCTTCATTCATTACAAATTTTGTTTCATCGGGAGTTTTAATTTCATTATAATCTTTTAAAATATTATAAACTCTCTTTGCCTGTTCAACAAACTTTTGATATTTATCAAACTTTAATTCCTTTGCTATTTCCAATTTTAACGAAAAATCTTTCAAATCGGATAAAGCCCAATCAGTATTCAAAACCGCTTGCAAAACATCTTCTTCAACATTTTGCGTTTTATATTTTTGATACAGTCTTTCTTTGAAAAATTCCAAAACATTATTTTTTAATTTTGTTTTGTCATCAACTTCAACAGGTAAAATTGATATAGATTTTTCCACAAGTTTATCTAAATTAATATCAAGCTTTTTATCTTCAATTGTAGCTATAATTCCAAAAGTAGCACGTCTTACACCAAGAGGATCAGATGAACCCGTAGGCTTTTTACCGCCGGCAAAAACTGCACAAATTGTGTCGATTTTATCTGCAATTCCGACTATTTGTCCCTCAATACACGATGATAATACGGAATTTGCACCAAGAGGGAAATAATGTTCTTTTATTCCTTGTGCAACCCTTTCATTTTCACCGCTTTTCAGTGCATAATCAGCACCTATAAAACCTTGTAATTCCGTAAACTCAAATACAAGCTTTGTAACCAAATCCGCCTTGCATAAAAGAGCCGTTCTGTCTATCGTTTCCGATTTCACATCCAATTCTTCCTGTAAGTATTTTGAAAGTTCAACAATTCTTTTTGTTTTTTCATACATTGAACCCATACCTTTTTGGAAAGTTACACCCTTTAAGGCTTCAAGTTTATCTGACAATTTAGTTTTTGTATCTTCTTCGTAAAAGAAAATACCGTCTTCTAATCTTGCTCTTACAACTCTGAGATTTCCGTTTCTTATATTGTCAAAATTATCACCGAGATAATTTGTTACCGTAATAAATTTGTTTAAAAGTTTCCCATCCTTGTAGAGCGGGAAATATCTTTGATGAGTTTCCATAATAGTAACTGTAACAACATCGGGAACACTCAAATATTTTTCATCAAATTCACATACAACAGGTATCGGATATTCAACAATATTTGTAACTTCTTCTAAAAGTGCCTCGTTGTTGAAATCAATACTTGCACCGATTTTGTCCGCTTCTTTTTTACATAGTTCAATTATTTTTTCTCTGCGTTCTTTTTGGTCAACAATAACCTTATTATCAAAAAGAATTTTTTTATAATTATCGATTTTGTCAACAACTATATTTGTAAGCATATTTTCATTTGCAAATCTATGTCCTCTTGTAAAATTTGAGGCTTTTACTTTTGCTATTTCCAAAGGTAAAATTTCATCATTATACAAAGACAAAATCCACCTTATAGGACGCTGAAATTTTACGTCTAAATCCGCCCAACGCATAAAATAAGGTGCCTGTAACTTTAAAATAAGGTTCTGTATTGCATCGGACAAAACATCTTTTGTTAAAGCTCCTTTTTGCTCCACTTTTGCAAAAATATAATTATCTTCGGTATAAATATCCTTAGGTTCAACTCCGTTTTTCTTCGCAAAACCCAAACCCGCAGGAGATAATTCGCCGTTTTGGGTATATGCAATTTTTGCAATAGGACCTTTTACGGTTTTTATAACATCTTTTTGTTTATCGGTCAAATCACTTATTTCTATTGCCAAACGTCTTGGGGCACCATAAACTTCAACTTTTCCGTACGATATTTCATTATTATTTAAAAGTGCCTCAAATCCGGTTTTTAACTGTTCTATTGCAGAAGTTATAAACTTGTAGGGTAATTCTTCAACTCCGATTTCCAATAAATATTTGCTCATAAACCTTTACCTTTCTGTAATTCTTATTAAATTATATCAAAAAGAAAAATATATGAATAGTTTATATTATCCCGTTAATCTTATCTTGAATTTTCTCTTAAAAATTGCTAAAATTATTTTGAACAGAACAAAAAAGAAAGGCAATAATATGAAAATTACTGTTACGGACAAACATTTATTGGATTCAGATGCAAATATTTTAATTGTACGATTTTTCAAAAACCAAGATTTATCAAATTGTCGGCTTAATGATTTATTAGGCGGGCAGTTATCAAATTACATCTTCCCGAAAGAAGAATTTACAGGCGAATACGGTCAGACATATTTATTAACAACCAACGGGAAACTCAATGCAGACAAGGTTTTGCTCATAGGATTAGGTGAAAAATCAGAGTTTACGTTTGACAAACTCCGTCAGGCTGTTGCAAAAGCTGTTCAAAAATGTGACACAATGAAAAATAACAAAAAAGTTGCCATAAGAATTTTTGAGGATTTTGATTTATTAAAAGAGGCTCAAATCATTGCAGAGGACGCAATTATAGGCACTTATGATTTTGACAAATATAAATCAAAGAAGAACGAAAGCCCGACAGAAGAATTGATAATTTCCACTCCCGCAAGAATTGACGAAGTTGAAAAAGCCGTTCGCAAAGGTGAAATTATCGCAAATTCAACCTCTTTTACCCGTGATTTAATCAATGAACCCTCAGCTGTTATTACTCCCGAAACTCTTGCAGAAAAAGCAAAAGCAATTGAGGGAATTGATGTTACGGTTTATGATGAAAACCAAATCAAAGAAATGGGTTTAAATGCTTATTATGCAGTCGGAAAAGGGTCAATAAACCCGCCACGATTAATTTATATGAAGTATCTTGGTCAAAACCCCAAGAAAAAAATTGCACTTATTGGTAAAGGTTTGACTTTTGACAGTGGCGGAATGGATTTGAAACCCCCCTCATCAATGTTAAATATGAAAGATGATATGTCAGGTGCGGCATGTGTTATGTCCGTTATGAAAGCTTTGGCTCAATTAAAACCCGAAATTGAAGTTCACGCTGTTGTTGCGGCGTGTGAGAATATGATTTCGGGCAAGGCTTATAAACCGGGGGATGTTTTAATCGCTAAAAACGGTAAAACTATTGAAGTTGATAATACTGATGCAGAGGGCAGACTGACTTTGGCTGATGCACTTTGTTTTGCCGAAGAACTTGAACCCGATGCGATTATTGACATTGCGACCTTAACAGGAGCTTGTATGGTGGCTCTTGGTTCTGTTGCGTCAGGAATTATGGGTACAAACCCCGAGATGACAAAAGAAATTATCAAATCCGGTGAAGAAAACGGTGAGAAATTCTGGGAACTTCCGCTTTTTGAAGAGTATATGGACAATTTAAAAAGCGATATTGCCGATATGAAAAATACAGGTTCACGCTATGGCGGAGCGTCAGCGGCTGGGGTATTTTTGAAGAATTTTGTCAAAAACAAGAACTGGGCTCACCTTGATATTGCAGGAACAGCCCACATCGACAAACCTCAGTATGATACTCTTAAAAAGGGTGCAACAGGTGTCGGGGTCAGAACAATTCTCGGTTGGTTGCTAAAATAAAATAATTAAAATCGGGCGGTTATTCCGTCCGAAAAATTAAAACACTCAGTTTTGAAATTTTTTTTCAAAATAAGTATAGGCTTCGTTAATTTTTTCGGTGAGTTTTTGCGCGGCTTTTAATTTTTCGGGCTTATTTTGAAACATATCGGGGTGATATTTTTTCAAGAGTTTTTTATATGCACTTTTTATTTTTGAAAAATCAGAGCCTTGCGGCAGCTCCAAAATCGCATAATATTCTTTTTCTACGGTATTTTCGGGGCGAATTTCATCGGGGATGTCATTTCTGTCATCGTTGATAATTTCATCATATTGTTTGTTTATTTCATCAATATCAATATCAACGCTGCTTTCGCTGCCAAAATTAAGATTACTTTTAACTATTCTTGTCAGTCTTGAAAAAAAACTCATAACTTGTCCTTTTTTATTATTGTAAAAAATTTTTTTATTTTTTGCAATATGCGTAAAAATGTATTATATTGAAAGTTTAAATTTTACCAATCTGTCATTTGAGAGGCGGCGGTTTTTTAGTACTGCAAAGCGAAGCCGCCCCCTCACGCAATTACATACATGCCTGATTGTTATGGTGATTTAACCCTCCTTTGTCCTGCGGACATTCCCCACCACTCACGGGAAGCAGGTTCAGCTAACGCATGCAGGATTACAAGCCTCAATAAACTTCGGATGTTCCCTTTGCAACACAAAATCAAAGATTTCGGTTCGCTTTGCTCCACAAGGGGAGCCAGAACATAGGTTGCGGAAAATAATTAATTTACCGTAACAGTTTTAGATTACTACGCTCTATATTTAACAAACTTCTTTCAATATCAACCTTTTAGATGTTACGATAACAAAAAGATTTTTATAAAATATTTTTATGGCAATCATAGATGATTTGGAATTTAAAGGAAATTGGCGGTCGTATCAGCAAAGAGTGTTGGATGAGCTTGAAATTCATCTTGACGACAAAAAACTCAATGTTGTAGCAGCTCCGGGGGCAGGAAAGACCACTCTCGGGATTGAGGTTATGGCAAGGTTAGGTAATAATGCTCTTATTTTGGCTCCGACAATCACTATCAGAAATCAATGGAAACAGCGAATTTTAGAGGGCTTTTTGCCCGACGGATATGACAAAACAAAAATAAGTACGGATATTAGAAATATCACTGACATTACGGTTTCAACTTATCAGGCTTTGCATACGATTTATAAAATACCTGAGGAAAAAGAAAAGTTTTTGTCGACATTAAACAAAAATAAGGTCAAAACCCTTGTGCTTGATGAATCTCACCATTTGAGAACGGAATGGTACTTGACGCTTGATAAATTGTGTGAATATCTTGAAAGCTCCGATTTCACAACGGTTTCTCTGACGGGAACTCCGCCTTATGATGTTTCACCCGAAGAATGGAACAATTATCATTCGCTTTGCGGTCCGGTTGATGCGGAAATTTCTATTCCCGAGCTTGTCAAAAACGGCGACCTATGTCCGCATCAAGACTTGATTTATTTTTCCGATTTATCAAGCGAGGAAGAAAAAACGGTTTATGATTTTGAAAAAAACCGTTCCGAGTTTTTCCGATATATTGAACGTCAGTCTGATTTTCAGCATGCGGTTGAAATGTCGGAATTTGTGCAACAGCATAATCCTGATGTGATTTTCAAAAATACGGGCTTTACACTTTCGGTTATTTCGTACCTTTTGAGTGCCGATAGTTTGAGTATTCCGGCAAGAGTTATGACGGAATTTCTTGAATTAGAATTAAATATGATTCCCTCATTTGACCTTGATATTGCAAAAACTCTTGTTGACGGGATTTTGGGTGCGTTTGAACCTTATTTTGAAAATTCTCACGTCATTAAAAATAAACTCAAAGAACTAAAACTTTTGAACGGCAACAAGGCGGATTTAAAGGGTGAGGTCGATTTTAAAAAACTTTTTGCAAGAAGTGTTAATAAACTCAATGCGATTAAAGATATTACAACACACGAATATTCAACCCTGAAAAAGAATTTGAGAGAGGTCGTTTTGCTTGATTATATCGGCAAAGGCGACAATATCGGGCTTAATATTTTCTCTGTTTTTGATAAACTTGTTGACAAAAAAATCTCGCTCGGGATTTTGACGGGAACTCTTATTGTTATTCCTGAAACCGCAAAAGAAGAATTGTATAAGATTTTGGAACGCCGAAAAATCGCTTCGGACAAGGTTTTGACAACAACTTACAAAGACGGATATATGAGGGTTGAAACTTACGGTGAAACCAATATTGTTTCCGTTATTACGGAACTTTTTGAAAAAGGGAAGATGAATGTTCTAATCGGAACTGCGGCACTTTTGGGCGAGGGCTGGGATTCCCCGAGTGTCAATACCCTTATTATCGCAAGTGTTGTCGGTTCTTTTATGCTCTCAAACCAAATGAGAGGTCGTGCTTTGAGGGTTGATAAATCGAACCCCGAAAAATCATCAAATATTTGGCATCTCGTTTCTCTGACGAGTTATGAGGGGGTCGAAAGCCCTGATTTTCAGACGGTTATTAAACGGTTTAACACGTTTGAGGGAATAAGTTATAAAGACAATCAAATTCAAAACGGAATTTCAAGACTCGGAAAGACTTTTAAAGAATTTGAATCGACTGACTGCAAAAAACTGAACGAAAAAATGTTTGAATACGCTAAAATCAGATTTAACCTCAAAAACAAGTGGGAGCAGGTTTTTAAGAAAAGTAAGATTAACGAAAAAAATATGACTTCTCAAATGTATGAGATAATCGAAACCGATACTCATTTGCCGCAAGTTATTGAAAATGAAGGATTTATGCGGAAATTTATGAGCGATTATCGTAACAGACAAAAGGTTGAATATTCAAAATTTGAGCAGATGAAACTTGCCGATTGTATTTTGAAAACCCTTTGCGATATTGATGTGATAAAAACTCCTTTTGAAGATATGACAATTCAGACGGATAAAAACGAAAACGGTAAATTCTCTTTGACCTTGGTGGGCGGTACAAGTAACGAAAGAAATATTTTCGTGAAAAGTTTTTGCGAGGTCTTTGCCTTTGATGAATCGACAAGATATATTCTCAAAATTACCAGAAAAAAGAAAGAGAAAGTCAAAGAGAAAAAAATCGTAACTGATATGAATTTTAACAACTATACCACATACACCGAAAAAACCGTTGAAAAAGATGTGGTAAAATATCTGCCCGTACCTAATGTAATCGGCACACACCAGAATTATGTAAAAATCTTCACCAAAAACCTCAAAGGAGAAAGGGTTGAAAAAGAAAAGAAAACTTTTTTAACAGAGAAAAAAAGTTGTTTACAGCCTGCTAATATTATGACAGAGGTAAAAATTCAACATAATAATTCCAAACAAAAAAGCTTTTATTTGAGTGAATTTGCTGATCTTTTAAAACATAATATAGAAAGTTTGAATATTTCAGACAAAGTAAAAAATGAGGTTGATATTCAGGCGTACAAAAAAGGCACAAAAACCTTGATTACATTTTTTAATTGCTCTGATTATGAAAGAAATCTTATTGTAAATAATCTTTGTGAAATGTATTCAAAATATCATAATCAAAAAATGTTGTTAAAAGTAAAAGAAAAAGATGGCTTGGTTTATTTTGACGTATCAAACAAGTTAATTGTAAATCAGAATTATTGGTCACATTTTGAACATTATTTCCGGCATGGAAATCAAAAAAAGGAAATTAGTAACAAAAAACTAAAAAAGCATAATGAAATTTGTGAAAATATAGGTTTAGGGCTTTTATATGCATTTATCGGTTCGTGTATAATATGTCCGATATGTAATGCAATTTTCGGTTACGGTCTTGGGCTTATAAATGTAATGATTTTAGGGTGGCTTCCGTTTTGTATGGGAGGATTGCTGCTTGCTTGGGTAGCAGGTTGCTGGATAGCGGAAGTTATTAGAGATAACTTATATGATACCTCCCCAAACAAAATTTCACTTTCATCAAAAGTTGTTACGGGGTTGTTATCGATTGTTTCCTCAGTTTTTATTTTAAATGCTTTGGATTTTATTTATTATGATTTTACATTTATTATTTTATTATTAGTACCATTTTTTGCAGTTTTTGCTTTTACAATAATTCCTGTTGATTTTGCTTTAACAAGCATAGCCAAAATTAATAAAGGCAATTTTACTTATAAGTTGAAAGATTATTCGGATAATCATGAATTAAGTGAATTGGGTATTTCTGATGCTTGGGGTTTGGATGCATTTTTTATAATAATATTTGTTGAAGTTTGGAAATTTTATAATATTTTTATAATGTTATTTATAAATTTATTTGTTGTTATGCCGTACAGAGCAATTTGCAGAAATATTTATCAAAGAAAACAAAATAATAACAAACAAGTTAGTTCCCTACAAAAAAAACGATTATTACAAATTTTTATAGCGAAAAAATCCGCTCCGCTTATGGAAAGAGAAATTGTTATAAATATTAATGTGTTCAATAATTTAGCCAAAAAGTTAAAAAATCTGTTTGATGATATTATGACAAAAATTGAATATCATAAATTCAACAAGGAAAACGATTTGTCAAAAGATGCGACGATTGATATGCTTTATACAAAGTCGGCAAAAAACAGAGGTGAAGTTTTGAAAGCCCGTTACAACGCATGGCTCAATGCCGACATCTCCCGAAGCAGAAAGTGGATATAAAAGGCTAATATTTTTTTATTAACATGTAATTGCGAGGAATGCGTAAGTACGACGTGGCAATCCAAAGATTATATTTTTGGATTACTTCGCTTACGCTCGTAATGACATGTTGTTTGTCGGTGCAAAATTGCACCCTTGCTTATTGATTTTGTATTGAATAGTATAAGGAAAGGAACATAAGACTAATGCACCCTAAGTCACTTTAGACTCGTTTGTAGATTGTCTATGTTCCTTTTAATCAACGAGACTTTAGAAATACCTGTCTCACTTAAAGCAAGGTTGTCCGTTGATTGTCGATTACTTAAGTACAAAGGAGTATAGCATGAAAAACAATTTAAACAAAGTATTTGTTGGTGTTGATTG
>JAFSWA010000069.1 GCA_017444705.1 bacterium | reverse complement strand
TCACCTGAAGAATTAAAAAAAGAGCTTTTTTCCGCCTTAAATAATAATGATGATTTGTTAAAATTGGTTTATAAATTTTACAGAACTGTTAAATAAAATTAAACAATATTTTTTATTAATTTATATAAAATAATAGTATATAGTAAGGAAGTAACTTTTTTGTTCAAAACTGTTTGAAATTAAATAATAATAGTATTTTTAATATGTTTAAAAACTGTAAAAAAGTTGTTTATTAATTTGTTAGTTTTAAACAAGTTTATTTAAAAAAAAGTAAAAATTATAATTTAAAAAAAAAATAAAAAATATGTAGAAAGTTTTAAACAGGTTTTAAACATTTTTAAACATGCTTTTTTGCAAATTTTATCATAAAAAAAAGTCATGAAACCATGCTTATTACTAATGTTTAACATTATTTAATATTTGATGATTTAAGATTATGAATTTTTCTTGCGTAATCTTGTTGTTCAAAACTCAATGCAAAATTAAAAAGAGCATTTATTAAAATTCTGCCGGAATCAGATTTTCCTATTAAAAAAAATTCACCATTTTTATTTTTTGCTAAATATATTTCTTTTTGAATAACCTTATCAACAAGGCTTTTTGGAGGATTTTCTATTTTTTCTTTTATCCAAATTGAAAGCAGTTCTACTGTTTTTTTTCCGTTTTTATAATTTTCTTTTAAATAATCCGAAAAATCTTTAATAATCATTTTATATTTATATTACTTTTATCCGTATTTGTAAATGAAAGGCATGTTATTTCTGTTATATCTTCTTTTTTTAAGGATTTTATAATTTCTGAAATTGTTGTGCCTGTCGTTATTATATCATCAATCAGAAGAAGTTTTTTATTATGAAAATATTTTTTGTTTACTTCAAAAGCATCTTTCAAATTTTCTATTCTTTCATTAATTTTTAAATTATACATGGGTTTTGTATTTTTTATTCTTTTTATTAAATCAAAATTGTAAGGAAGTTCAAGAAGTTTTGATAATTCCACAGAAATAAGTTCACATTGATTAAACCCTCTTTTTTTCTTTTTGAGTTTATGCATAGGAACACAAATTATTTCATAATCCGAAAAATCTAAACCTAAAATATCTGTGTAATTTTTCATTAATTTTGCAATTTCTGATGATAAAAATTTTTTATTATGAAATTTTAAAAGTCTTACAAGTTTTTGAGGAATTCCTGAGTAATTACAACAAGAATATATTTTTATTTCATTAATTGTTCTTAAAATTTTAAATTCATTAAATTTTAATTCTTTTCTGCATTTAGAACAGAAAAAAGAATTTTCTTTTTTATTGTTACAAAAAAGACATGATTTTTTATATAAAAAATTTAAAATTTCTGAAAAAAACATTTTATTCTTCTTTTTTTGTTTTTGTACCGGTTTCATAAGCACTAACAAGAAGTGTAGCCGGAATTAATCTGCTTGCAAATTTTCCGAGTTGATTTTCTTTAAAAATTAAAGATGTAGCAAAACATAAATCGTCAAAATGAACAGCAAAATCTTTTGATTTCAAAGGTCTTTGTTTATGTTCGGGAAAAATAATTGAATTTATTGTATTTGCAACTTTATTACCTATCATTAAACCGCCGGTTAAAGTAACTGCAACATAAATTGCTTTATGTGTTTTTGCTAATCCTTTCATTATAGGGTTAGTAAAAGTTTTTCCTTTCAGAGAATCTTTGAATTTACATGCTTTATCTATCAAAGTAATAGGAATTAAAAGATTTCCAACCATTTGAGAAATACTTTCTCTGATTTTAGGTTTTATGTTTTCTTTATTTTTATCTAAAATAATACCTGTTGCCAAAGAAACAGGAACTGTAACTCCTGTTATTTTAAGCATATCCATAGGTTCGATATTTTGCTTAAACATGTTGAAATTTTTAAAAGGATTTAATCCTCTTTTTTTTGTAATTGAATATAAAACACCTAATGTTGCAAGAGTAGCAACAGAAATAACACCGACTTTTACTTTTCCGCCATTTTCTTCTAATTTATTTTTTTCACAAAAATTATATTTTTTTAGAACTTCAAAATTAGAAGAAAAATTTCTAAAAGCGGTATTTGATTTACCATACAGACTATTAAAATTATTTATATTTTTTATGTCCATATCTAAGTAAAATATTAACATAAAAAAAATTGCCTATAAATTGAATTTTAATTGAAAAAAATTTATTTTATTTCTTTACCGTCAATTGTTTTTACATCTTTTACTTCAACTTTTTTTGCATCAATTATATCATCATTATTAATATTGTTTTTTTTCATTTCTTCTTCTTTATCAAGTTGTTTATTAATAATAACAGTTTGTCCGACTTGGAAAATATTGCTTACTACAAGATATAATAAAACACCTGCCGGAATAGGAATAAAGAAAAAAGTACCTGTTAACATAATAGGCATCGTAAAACCCATCATTTTTTGCATCGCTGCTTGTTGAGGGTCTATATCTTTGTTTTTTTGAGTTGACATCATAAACTTTTGAGAGAAAAACATTGTCAAACCAAAAATTACAATTAATAGAAGTACGTCTAAATGAAATCCGTTAGAAGAAGTTTTTGTCGGAACGGAAGCTTTTAATATATCGCCATCTCTTTGAAATTCAACTTCTTCAATTTCTCTTGTCGTTCTGTCAGAGATAGAAACCTTGGCTGATTTAACTTTTTCCAGTTGTGCAAATTTCAAACCTTCTAAATTATCAAGACTTATTTTGAAATCTATATCTTGACCCGGTTCAATTTCACCCATAACAACAAGAGCTTTTTTAGAGTTTGTTTTTACGTTTTCAATTTCATTTCCGTCAATTAAAGTTATATTAACTTTATCTTTATTAATTACAAAAATATCGTTTTTTCCGCCAATTTCAAAAACACCGTCATTTGACTGACCGGTTGTGCCTTTAAGAGTTGTATCAAGTCTGTTTATGAACAGAAAATGAGAATCCTGTCCGTTCACAAGAGAAATAAATTGAGGGCTAATCAAAGCCGAATATAACAAAATGAAAATAGGCATTTGAATAAATAAAGGCAGACATCCGCCCATAGGATTGAAATTATGCTTTTTATAAAAAGTCATCATTTCTTGCTGCATTCTTTGAGGGTCGGATTTAAAACGGTCTTGAATACGTTTCATTTCAGGTTGAAATCTTTGCATTTCTCTCATTGATTTTTGTTGAGAAAAGCTCAATGACCACATAGCCATTCTGACAATTATAGTTAAAAGAATAATTCCTATTCCGAGATTTCCGCCGAATAAATTACTTAAAAATTTCAAAAATTCTATTGTTAATGTTATAAAATCCACTTATTAATTCCTTTCTTTTGTTAAATTATCTTCTTTTATATTTGTATCAAAAATATTTTCTTTTGCAAAGCCATGTTCTGTTTTTCCCCAATCCATTGTTTTTTTCATAAAAATAATTTTCAAAACAATAAAAAATGCGGTAGGAAACCAAACAATAAGCATATATATACCTGTTATTAAAGATTGAATAAAAGATTCTTTAAAAGAATAATTATTAATTCTTTTTAAACTGTGAATTAAATTTACCGTAAAAAACATAGCCATACCAAAGGATAAAGCAATAGAGAATAAAACACAGTTATCATAACCTTTTGTCCATCTGTATGCCTGAATAATCGGTTCTATAATAAGCCAAACAGGAAGAATTAATTCCGTAAGGTAAGCCATCATATCCAAACTTACACGAAGTGACATTTTTTCCGAAAAAATAACTTGTGTAAAATATTCAAGGTATCTTCTGACAGAGCCTTCAAACCAGCGACGGCGTTGTCTTAAAAGCGGCAAAAATTTTGTAATTGCTTCTTCATAAACACAAACCTCAGGACAAAAACAAATATCCCATCCGTTTATATGAAGTTTTGTTGATAAATCAAGGTCATCCGTTATTGTGTAATTATTCCATCCTTTAACATCATCTAAGGCTGTTTTCTTGATTAATTCTCCATTTCCTCTTAATTCCACCGCACCTTTGACAGAATCTTTGCCAAGCTGAAAATGAGTATCTAAAATCATTTCATTATATTGGCATTTCGTAAGCAAATTTTCATCTTTATTAATTATAACTTTTCTTGCCTGAACAGCACCAATATCACGACCTTCAAGCTGCGGAACGAGTTTTGATATAAAATCGGAATCAATTTTTGCATCTGCATCCAAAACTAAAATTGCATCACCGACAGCTATTTTTATAGCATCATTTAAAACAGCGGATTTTCCGGGAAAAGAATCTTTTTCCCGAAACATTATTTTCAAATTTTTGTATTTATTTTCTAAGTTTTTTAAAATTTCCGCAGTTTTGTCTTCACTTCGGTCATCTATAACAATAACTTCAAATTTTTCGTAATCATTTTTGAAAACATTTTCTATTGTTTTTTCAATAACGGCTTCTTCATTATGTGCGGGAATTAAAACGGAAACAAAAGGTTTATAAATAGGATTGTCAAGGTTTCTGTTACGATATCTTCTTATTTTATGAGTATAAGCAAGTTGGGCATAAGAAATATACAGTATCATAAATGTCATAATAGTCATAGTTGCCCAAAAAGTATCAAAATAATTTTGGAAAATTATCAAAAAAGTAACTATACTTGCTATTATTAGAAAAAGGGTGATTCTTTCCTTTGCAATTATATTTTTCATTACAAAAATATCCTCAAAATTTATTTTAACAGAAACAAGATAATTTAAAAACGAAAGATAAAAGAAAACCAATATTTGAAATAAAAAAACTTCAAATGTTATTTTTAAACTTTAAAAAATCTTTATGTAAATTTTTTTGAAGAATGTTAAACAACATCTTGTAAAAATTTAAAAAAATCTTTAATACTGAAAATAGAAAAGAGGAGGAAAAGATGACTATACAAAATGAAAATGAAGAACCGATTAAAGTTTTATGTACGGAAATTACGGAAGATTTTACCCCAAAAATTACAACAGTAAGTTACAAAGGAAAAATGGAGCATGTTGAAATACTCGACAAATTTCTTGAAAATCATAATAATGATTCCGCAGCACACAATAACTTAGTAACATTATTATCGGATAAAGATTCGGCACAGGATATTGAAATTGCAAAAAAAGCAAACAGGTCAAGTCTTTCAACTGTTGCAACAACGGGTAATTATAACGACTTATCAAATAAACCGTATATTCCAGCAAAAACGAGCGAATTAACAAATGACAGCGGATTTCTTGCAGGTGTTTCTTGGAATGATGTTACGAATAAACCGAATTTTGCAACAGTGGCGACTTCGGGCAGTTACAACGATTTATCAAATAAACCTGCAATTCCTACAAAAACAAGTGATTTAACAAATGACTCAGGGTTTTTAACTCAACATCAAAGCATAAGCGGAAAAGCTGACAAAGCAACAACTCTGGGTGGTTACGGGATTACAGATGCCTATACAAAAACCCAGACCGATAATGCAATTTCAACGGCAGTTGATAATGCGATAATCGGTACATACGACATCACAATACCCTCTTCGAAATTCTGTCTTGATGCAGGCGAATTGTTGACTGACACTGAGGGCTTAGAGGATGTTACATATTACGCTCATTCGACTTTTAGTGATGCGGATTTTGTGTTGACATCTTCCCCGAATGCCCCTACATTAAGTGATAACGGGATTTTATCAAATACAAGTTCATCAAAATATGCAACAGTAGCTTATAATTTGGCAGGTTCAAAAAATTGGAAATTTTCCGGAAGATTTTATTTTAAATCCGCAAGCACAACAGGCGGATATATTTTAAGTTCACAAGTAAACGATTCAAATAATTTTTCACTGTATTTAAACGGTTCGTCATTAGCTCCGAGAATGTTTTTAGATGTGAGCGGTACAAAGACAAGCGTTGGTTTTTCCGAAAATATAATATTGGAAGAGGGGAAAACTTATGATTTTTACTTTGCAAGGACAGGTGAAAATTTCAATTTTGGGTACAAAGAAGTAACTCAAACTGCATTTACGGTTGCTACTCATACATATTCAGGGGATTATGACTTAAATAACAGCACTCAAACTATTATCGGAATAAGAAATGATGCAAATATAGAATATGATTTAAAATATTTTTCTTTAATTTCAAATAATATTCCTGTAATTTTGGGTAATCAAACGGGAATTGATACGATAAAGGCTAATGATTATACTCAAATCGGTACAAATTTAACGATAACAAACGGTATTGCAAGCGGATTTACAACAGGTGATTATATTATAAAGTCAAATGCCTTTGCTATTGATGATACGGGTATTTTTGATATTAATTTTTCAAATATTCAAGTCGGAATATCAGCAAATACAGAAGTTATTGCCGATTTTTATATCTCAAACGGTGCGGAAATTGTAATAAGAAAAAACACAGATAATACAATACAGGCTTTAATATTTACCTCATACGGAACAACGACATTCGCTCCGTCTTTTTCTTATTCTCCGAATATATCAGGGAAAATCAGTTATGACGGTACAAAATATGAGGTAATTATAAACGGCACATCTTCCCCGCAAACAAACTCAACTAAAATGCCGAGCGGAAATTATGATGTTTCATTAGGAATAAGAAACGTGACGGGAACACCTTTACAGTCGCTTACAAGCGGAAGTATAGATTTAAGCGGGATTGATGTATATGTAAACGGGCAATTAGCGTATTTTCCCGCTCTTTATATTCCTTATGTATTGAGTAAAACCGGTTCAAAAGTCGTTTACGACGCTTATCGTCAAAGAATTAACAATATGTATAATGAATACGGCTACGCACCTTATTATACGCTTTCTGACAGTGATTTTACCATTCCGATGGGTGAAATTTACGGGATAATTGACAAAAAAGCGGATAAATCTGTCTTAGACAGTAAAGCTGATGTTTCTGCTCTTGCAAGCAAGGCTGATGTTTCTGTTTTGACAAACAAAATGAATACCGATATGTCAAATATTTTGCAGTCAACAAAAAATTCTGTTATTGGTTGGGGAATGCCTGATTATACGACAAGAGTTCATATTCCTTTAACAAACAGTAATTATACAATTCCTTACGATTGTTTATTATATACAGGATTTGGAACGAGAGTTATCAGTATTACAATTAACGGGACAACATTTACTCCAAACGAAACATATCCTTGTATAGTTTGTTTTCCGTTAAGTAAAAATGATGTAATTTCGGCAAGTGTTTTTGATGGATACATGTTAATAGCAGACATAATTAAACTTAAAGGAGCAAACGAAACTACAATTACACAAAACAGTGATTATTCATCATATTCCGCCGGAATTTTTGAAATTTTAGGTTGTGAACCTTAATATCATAATAACAAAGCAAATTAAGGAGGTGATGGCAAAAAGAACTTGTAAATACTGCTTTTAGTTGAAAATTTCATAAATAATTCATTATTGCGTATGATTTTTTTTTGTCGAAAAAAGGCTATTATATACAAGTACTCCTTAGATAAGAAAAAAATATCCCTAATTACAGCTATGATTATTCATAGCTTTTTTTTTGTGTTTATAGTATTTTTTAGTAGAGGTAAAACTTTGGGAAACGATTATAAAAAAAGAATTTTATTTGTAGGAATGCCTGATATGGCATTAGTTGTGTTTAAAAGACTGACGGATAAAGGAATAAATATCGTCGGACTTATACCTCCTGATAAAAACAATGAAACTTTTATTACGATGCAAAAACTTGCACAGCATTTTAATATACCGTTTTTACCTTATGATAATTTAAAAGACGGGAAATTTTTAAAAGAAGTAAAAAAACTAAAAGCAGATATAGGAATTGTTTGTTCCTTTAACAAAAAACTGCCCAAAGAATTTTTAAACACAACAAAAGACGGGTTTTTAAACTGTCATCCGTCAATTTTGCCGTATTACAGAGGCGGAAATCCTTATAGTGCGGTAATATGTAATAAGGAAAAATATACAGGTGTAACGATTCATTTTATGAATGAAGATTATGATTCGGGGGATATGGTTCTTCAAATAAAAGTAAAAATTGAACAAAATGAAACAATGGGAACATTGTTTAATAAACTGAATTATACCTGTGCTGATGCCGTTGAAGCGGTGCTTGAAAAATATGAAACTTCCGAGTTGCCAAGATATCCGCAGCCTGAGGGTGATTTTATAAAAGCTCCTAATTTCAAACCGAATTCTTACGAAACTTTTATAAATTGGAATGATAAAGGAGCAAATATTGAAGCGAAAATACGTTCTCTTAATCCGTTTATCCTTGCATCAACAATATATAAACATCAGATAATGAATATTATGTCATGTGAATTTGAAAAAGTTGTTTCAAATCTTGAACCCGGAGTTGTGGCAGATTTGACAAAAGGCTTGGGAATAAAATGTTTGGACGGAATAATTCATATTAAATCGCTGCGTTTAAGTACATTTATG
Source organism: bacterium (assembly GCA_017444705.1). Taxonomy (GTDB): domain Bacteria; phylum Cyanobacteriota; class Vampirovibrionia; order Gastranaerophilales; family Gastranaerophilaceae; genus RGIG3525. The sequence continues at coordinate 7,384 of JAFSWA010000069.1, read as the reverse complement.
ATTACAGACGGTTTGGATTTTGTTAAAAGATTCTCTCCAAAAATCGGAGAAAAGGTCGGTTAAATGAAAGAAATGGAAAAATTATATTTTGTGACAGCAGGCATGCCGTTAAAAACAAAAGGTTCTTATAATGAAGCTTTTGATATTCTGTCAGAAATGGATTTGGACGGAATGGAGATGGAATTTGTTCATGGAGTGAGAATTTCAGATGAAAACAAAGCCATTGTAAAAAATAAATCAAAAGAAAAAAATTTTGCAATAACTGCACATGCACCGTTTTATATTAATCTGAATTCTCCCGAATCGGAAAAAACAGAAGCTTCAATTCAGAGAATTATAGAGACAGTTGATGTTGCTTCACAGGTTAACGCTTACAGTATAACTTTTCATGCGGCATTTTATATGGGTAAAGATAAAGAAACAGTTTATTCTGCGGTAAAAAATGCGATGGAAAAAATATGTGAAAATACAAAGGGTGCAAAAGTTTGGATAAGACCCGAAACGACGGGAAAGGCTACTCAATGGGGTGATTTGGAAGAAATTATCAGATTATCAAATGAATTTGAAACTGTTTTACCTTGTGTTGATTTTTCTCATCTTCATGCAAGAACAGCCGGAGAATACAATACTTACGATGAATTTTGCAAAATATTTGATAATATAGGTTCAAAAATCGGACAATATGCTCTTGATAATTTTCACGCTCATCTTGCGGGAATTGAATATACTCAAAAAGGGGAAAGAAAACACCTTAACCTTGATGAAAGTGATATGAATTACAAGTCCCTTTTAAAAGCAATGAAAGAATTTGATATAAAAGGGGTTTTGGTATGTGAAAGTCCTAATATCGAAGATGATGCACTTTTGATTAAACAATATTATAATTCACTGTAAAAAGGAATAAAAATGATTTCAAAAACAATAAAACTTCTAAATTTAAACTCAGAAGAAAAAGAAAAAGCAATGTCTGATTTAAAAAAAATATGTGAAAGCTGTTTTGTGTGTGAGCTTTCAAAAACAAGAGACAGAGTTGTTTTTGGAAGCGGAAATATACATTCAAAAATAGTTTTAATAGGAGAAGCTCCGGGAGCGGAAGAAGATGCCTCAGGAATGCCCTTTGTCGGCAGAGCCGGAAAATTTCTCACTCAGATTATGGAAAAAGCCGGTTTTGACAGAAAAAAAGACCTCTATATAATAAATACTGTAAAATGCAGACCGCCTCAGAATCGTGTTCCCACTGATTTTGAAAAGAATTGCTGCGAAGATTATCTTCTCTCTCAATTAGCGATAATTAATCCGAAAGTAATTATTCTATGCGGAGCAACGGCATGTCAAACTTTTTTTGACAGTACTTTTTGGAAGAAAAATAAAATTTCAAATCTCAGAGGAGAGTTTTTTGAAAATCAGGGAATACAATATGTTCCGATTTTTCATCCGTCTTATCTTTTAAGACAACATTCCGAAGATGAAAATGCTCCAAGAAGTCTTACAATTAAGGATTTTGCAAATATTAAAAATTATGTTAAAAATCTTAATACTTCTTTATAATTAAAAATGCTTATTTAATAAGGGTTTGAAGCATTATTTTTTAAAAAAAGCCAAAATAATTACAAATTGAGATTTCTTATGTTAAAATTATTATATAATTGGGGATTTTAGATAAATGGCGAGTACTGAATTAAAAACGATAGAAAAATTAGTAAAAGATATTTTAGAAAAAGTTGAGAAAACAGACGAACAAAAGATAAATGAAGAATATGAAGAAACTTTTGAAAAATTAAATTCAAAAGTGGAAGAAATCAGTACAAAATTTGAAGAAAAAACAGAAAATTATATAAAAGAGCTTCAAGACGCTCTTGAAAAAATACAAAACTGCCGGACGGAAAGTGACAATACAGACAATTCAAATAATATAAAAGATTTTACCTCAATTATTACAAATGAACTTTTGGAATTAAAAGAGCAATTTGAAAAATTCAATACGGAATTTACGGATATTAGTTTGAATACGGGCATGGCTGTTTCAAAAGAGGTTGTTTCTTTGAAAAATCATGTATTGGCTTTGAATGATTCGGTTGAAAACATAAAAACAAAACTTGAAGAATATAAAGCTAATGAATATAGTGCAGATAAAGTTTTGTCTGATGTGGAAGATGTCTATCAGACGGCATTTGGCAATTTTAAAAAAGATGTTTATATGGTTTTGGCAAAAATTACGGAAGCCGTAAATGATTCTCTTGTAAATATTGACAAATTGTCTGAGGAATTGAAAACCTTTGAGGGTCTTGAACTTTCTGTCGGTGAAATTATTGAAAATCAGCAAAAAAACAAAACAGAAATTTTAAAAGTTTTTAAGAATAATATTGAAGAAGAGAATAAAAAACTTCTTCCTCAAATTATGCAGCTTGTTAATTCAATTTCTTTTGATGAAAGTGCTGAGGAAATTAAAGACGGGCTTTACGCCGTAAATGAAAATTTAGGCATTGTTAATAAAAATATTGAAATCGGTTCAAAATCAACTGAGCAAATTCTCGGGCAAATTGATGATATAACAAAGAATGTAAAAACCTCAAATGAAGAAATAACAACACTTGTAAAAGAAGATTTGGTTAACAAACTTTCTCAAATGAATAATTTTCTGTCGGAAGTTTCTAATGATTTTACGGCACTTACAAAAGGCACAAAAGAAGAAACAAATGATTATTTGTACTCTCTTTTGGATTTGGAATCGGATATTTCAAAAGTAAGAGTAATTTTGGAAGAGTTAAATAATACAATTCAAGATGACAAAAGTCTTGCCGAAAGTATAACAAAAAATATTTCTGATAAAATTTCAAACTTAAACACTTATGTAGAACAAACATCACTTATTTATACATCACCTGACTATAAACAAATATTGACACAAATGGATACGTTAAATGATGATATAACAAGCATTTCAAAACGTACTAATAAATTAATTTTAACCTCTGACGATTCTTCCGAAAAATTGCAAAGAAATATAGAAGATTTCCAAAAAATCTTGGAAAAAATTTCCGAAACAGTTCAAAATTTTGAAAAATCACCTGTATTAAAAAATCTGAATACAAAAACAGATAGTATTCAAAAACTTTTGACAACTTCAATTCAGTCAGATAAAGCAATGAAAGAAGCTTTCGGTTATCTTGCAAATTGGATAGATATAACATCGGAAGAAATAAAAACAATAAAAACAACTGTTTTGTTAACAGAAAAAACAGTAAAAGAAATTGTTAAAACTCCTCAAAAAGAGGATAAAAGCCCCGAAATACTGACAAATATTGAAGAACTTTTACAAACCGTAAATAAAAAACTTGATGAAAATTCCGCAAGAATAACTGCAATAGAAGAAAAGATAAGTAAACCTGTTGATAACAAAAAAGAAATTTCTGTAATTGAAAAACTTTCCGAACAAATACAGGAAATAAATGAAAATATTATCGCAAACAAAACAATGTCAAAGAAAATTGACAAAATAGAAAAGCAAATTCAACAGTTGTTGAGCTTTGTGGAAGAAGATTAAAACAAAAAATTAAAAAAGATAACTTTTTCAGTTATCTTTTTCTATAATGGTTAAAATTTGGTCTATACAAGACCCAACATTTTGCGATACCAGCTGAATGTTTCCAATTCAAGACCGTTGAAAGTTGTTTTGAGGCATTGTGACTTCAAATACTTGTCAAACTCGTCATTGAATTTTGACTTCATTCTTTTGGTTTTAACTTCTGATGTTGCTAGGACTGTCATTTCTTGAACCCTCCTATTTTGAGTAAATGTATACTGACACTACTGACAAATCAATTATAACATATTTTAATTTATCTTTCCACATGTAAATAAAAACAAAAAAATTTTTTTTTGCTATTATTGACATTTAGTTATGTAAATTTTTGTAAAGTTATTGTTTTTACAACATTTTATATATAATTTGTAATAAAAGTTAAATATAAAAATTTTTGAAAAATTTTTTCAAATTTTTCGGTAAAGAATTAATTTTTTCCGATACAAATTTTTCAAACAAATCGGGGCGTTTTTGTTTAGTAATTTCCAACTGCTTTAAAAACCGCCATTCTTCTATTTCTTTGTGATTACCGTTTAAAAGCACTTCGGGAACTTTAAGCCCCTCATATTCTCTCGGTTTTGTGTAGTGCGGATGTTCCAAAAGACCATGTTGAAAACTGTCGAATTCCGCGGATTCATTATTTCCGATTGCTCCGTCGAGAAGCCTTGTAACGGAATCTATTATACATAAAGCAGGTAATTCGCCGCCTGTTAAAACATAATCTCCGATTGATATTTCCTCAGGTTTTATTAAGTCAATAATTCTTTGGTCAAAACCTTCGTAATGTCCGCAAAGAAGAATTATATGGTTTTCCCTGCTTAATTCATTTGCAAAATTTTGGTCATATTTTTTTCCTGAGGGAGTGGTTATAAAAGTTCTTGGATTGAGAGTTTTATCAACGGATAAAAATGCATCATAAAACGGTTGAACGGCTAAAAGCATGCCTGCTCCGCCCCCGTATGGAGTATCATCAACTTTTTTGTGCTTATCTTTTGTGAAATCTCTCGGATTAATTATTTCAACTTCAATTACTCCTGCTTCAATAGCACGTTTTAATATGCTTTGCGACAGATTTGCAGCCACGAGTTCGGGAAATAATGTTAAAACCGTAAATTTCAATCGACTAATCCCTCTATTTCATTAATAATAATCTGTTTTTTATCGGTATCAACTTTTGTTACAAATTGATTTATAAAAGGAACAAGACAATTTTTATGTTTGTTTGTTGTAATTGCAAGCAGACTGCCGGCTGCATTTTCTTCAATGTTTTTTACAACTCCGATTTTTTCGTTGTTTTGGTTAAAAACCTCTGAGCCGATTAAATCATCAATTAAATATTCATCTTTTTTAAGATTATTTTCAACTGTTTCACGCAGAATATAGATATTTTCCCCTTTAAATTGCAAAATTTCATTAATATTATTAAATTCTTTTAATTTCATAATAGCAAATTGTTTGTGAAATCTGACGGAAGAAATTTTAAAGGTTTTGTATTCTCCGTCAATAAGCAGAAAAACCTCTTTAAGATGAGCTATTTGCTCATCTTTACCTTTGGTAAACCCTAATTTTAGTTCACCGTTTATCCCATGAAAATTAAGAATTTTTGCTATGGAAATATAATCACTCATTACTCTATAATTTCTTGAATAATGTTATCTTTGAGAATAACTTTCGGTCTTTGAAAAAGTTCTATCAAATTATCACCGGGTTCAACTTCAATATAATTATCAAGAATACCTGTTTCTATCTGTTCGCCGTTAGGCTTATTTTTCAACTCTTGTATAGATGCAAGCATACTTTCCTTTATGGCTTTCATCTGGTCTAATTTTGCATTTAGTTCAATAATAGAGCTGTTTATCTGGTCTTGTGCGGTTTTTGTTGATTGGTTAGCCAAAAGACCAAATCTTGTATGAAGCTGTTTTATCTGAAAATTAACCATATTCATTTGGTCTTCAAGAATTTTTATTTCACCCAAAGACTCTTCTTCAAGCTCTTTTCTGAACTTATCGGTAATTATTGAATAAACAGGAATAGTTCTTTTAATCTTTATTTTTGCCATAATAAAAATCCTTTTTAATCTTTTTTCTTCCCTGCATCTTTAGGTTTATCTTCACGGTCTTCATTCCATCTGTCAAGACCCATTTGTTTTCTGATTAAACCGATACCTACGTGAACTCTCCATTCGTCCATTTTTAATTGAGCCGCAATAATCTTATGGCATCCGATAGGAGGAAGAGGTAAAAGCGGTTCATAAAGACTCTTTATAGCTGTTAACTGGTCGGGAGAAACTGCCAATTTTCTTTTCGGAAAAGGCAATTTCGGTAAAAATAATTTTTGTCTTACTAAATTTATACCAAAAAATACTTTTCTTGGTTCTAATTGTATAACTTCACCTATAACTTCATGAATATCAGGATTAGGTAAAGGAAGAGCCTTTTTATATAGTTCTTCAATTTGTGCTAATTGTTCTTTTGTAACTAAAAGCTGTTTTTTCTGCGGACGTTGTTTTGACCTTTGGAACGGCTTTCTTCCGTTATTAAAAGGTCTTTTATTGTTATTATTACGTCTGAAATTGTTATTTCTGTTATCGCCTTGCGGACGGCGTTGAAAATTTGAACGAGGTCTTTCGGTTCTTTCGTTCTTTAAATCCTCGGGTTGATATGATGAATAGGCATTAGGAGCCTCTTTCACAGTTTCTGTTGTTTCTCCCTCTTTCTTTTCCGGATACAGACAATTAGGGCATATAACCCTTTTAGGATTCTTTGTTTCAAACTCTGCTCCGCACTTAGTGCATTTGTTAATATACATTCTTCGTCTATCCTTTGAGAACACTTACAAAAAAGATGCTTTAAAAATGTTCTTTCTCTTTCATTAGAATAACATATTTATTTTATACTGAAAATAAAAATAAGGCAATAGTTTTGAAAAAAATCATCCTTTGGGAGTAGAAAATGATAAAGTTTTTCTAAGAACTTGAAAAATTATGAAAAATCGTACATAATGAGAAAGTAAAAGAAAAAGACAGAATTTTAAAAAACTGATGGAAAAAATAAGAATAAAATTTTCGGCAAAAAATAGAACTCTGAAAACCCTTACTCTGACTGCATTTGCGGGGGGGGGCAACTCTGTAAACAATTAAATAAGGGTTTTGGCGGTACTCAATTTATTGAGTACATCTCAACTTTTGCGAAACCAAAAATTTCATGTCATTCTGAACTTGTTTCAGAATCTTATCAACTTTTGCATGATGAAAAAATACAGTTAGCATCTTGTAACAATAATAAAATATATAAAGAAAGAGGTAAAAATGAAAGAAAATGAAAATTTTAATGAAATGACAAAAATGACGGATTATTGCGGTATTTGTCATGCTGAACTCGTTTCAGCATCTTTTCAACAGACAGATACCGATAAGACCCTGAAACAAGTTCAGGGTGACAGGAAAAATGCATTTACATTAGCCGAAACTCTAATTACGTTGAGCATCCTCGGCATAGTTGCGGCGATTACTGTTCCGGCACTTGTAGGCAGGCAAATTGAATCTCAAAACCGTACAAAGCTCAAAAAAGCTATGACAATGTATGAAAAAGCTATTAATAATATGCTTATTGAAAACGACCTGCAAACTGAAACCGCATTTCAAACATGGGCTAAAACTGACGCTACAACAAATAGTTATCAGGAACAACTCGGGTATTTTAAAATAGCGGAGATGTCAACAAAAGAGGGTGCGACAAATTGCAGATTTAAAACCGCTGACAGAATATGGTGGGACATTTGCGGGACAAATGACAGCAATAT
>JAFSWA010000068.1 GCA_017444705.1 bacterium | reverse complement strand
GTTTAATATATCTTCAACCGGCGTATTTTCTATTCCGTTTGGAAATTTCTTTTTAAATTCATTAACTTTTTCTTTAGTTTTTTCACCATCTTTAATTTCATTTGAAGCATTTTGGGATAATTTTTCATTTTTTACATGTTCTGTAGCAATATCAAAATATTTAACAGGAATTTTGGAGTTGTTCATTTCACCCTGAATCTCCTGAATTGTATCACCGTCAAAACGAACTCCCAACTTTGGTTTCCCGTTTTCAAGATAAACATGAAAATCACCTTTACTTAAATAGGGTTCAGCGTTAAAACTCTTTGTACACCAATTGTCATGCGAAAGAAGTTTTAATTTTTCAACATTTTCTTCAAAATGTTCAGGGTCGTTTTCTTTTGAGGGAATAACTATCCACCCTGTTATATCTTCAACTTTTTTATCTCCCGTAACATTTAGCATTGTTTTTTGAAGATTCATCTGATACATTTTTGAAAAATTAACATCAATTTTTGGGTTTGATTTCGCTTTTTCTTGAATTTGAGATATTGTATCAGCCAAAATTCCTTTGTTCAAAACAGGGGGCAGAGAATCCTCATTTGGCTTCAAATCCTTTGTAATGCCATCAAGTATTAAAAGTGAAATTGCACCGTTATAGGCATCATTTTCTTTTTGAACATAGTCAAACCACTCTTTGAGCATTGCTTTTCTTTGAACAACGGTTTCTTGCTGTCTGCCTTTATAATCTTTATTTACAATGTCATCAACCTTTTTCTTACACCAGTTTTGTAAATCGTCATTTGTATTAAATTTTTCAATCGGGGCTTTGAATTTATTGACAACTAATAAATCAATCCCTGAAAACTGATTCTTCTTTAATGCTCCAAAAGAAACCGTATCACAGCTAAGCGGGGATAAAGAGCCAAACCTTTTTGGAGCTGCATTTTCTTTTTTTCTTATATTTGAAAAATTAACAATTCCTAACTTAAATTCAGACATAATAATACATCCCTTTTAACCTATATTTATATAAAAAAATTTTTTTTAGTTTATTTCAAAATAAAAATAATCGTAACATTATGTAACATTTGCATAAAAATATTAAAGTTTTTTAAAAAAATGCCGATACATATAACAGGTAAATTAGTAAAATAGAGGTGCATTATGGAACAGGAAAAAACTTACACGTTAGATAAAGAATTAGAAAAAGATATTCAAGATTGCAAAGAAACAGCAGAACTTATTGAGAGAGTTTTAACAATGATTGTTAAAGGATTTACGCCTGAATACTAAACAGTTTAATCAGCTTTTGAATATTGAGAAGATGCAGCGGTAAAACGGATATTTTTTCCAAAATCAACAGATTTTGGGAAAAGTTATTAAACATGTTTAGCATGGTATGTTTGAGATTTATGGTATTCTATATAGATGCAAAAACTTGCAGCTAATGCTTTCACATTTTTTAATTTACCTTTTATATAATTATTAAAAAAGGGTATTCCATTTTTGATAAATTTGTAGTATATTAAAGAAGAAGAATTCTTTGGTGATTTTTTCACAAAAAAGAATTTAAAAAGGAATTACAAAAATTAAATAATTAAATTTTATCGTCTGATACGATTTAAGTGCGATGAAATTTACAGGAAGGAATTAGAAATGGGTAAATCAATTATTGTAGCGGAACGTGACAACATTGCGGCAGTAATGGAGAACGGACGTGTAGCGGAATTTTATGTTCACAGAGGTGAAATTCTATTGGGCGACATTTATATTTCAAAAGTTATGAATGTGCTTCCGAGTATTGAGGCGGCTTTTGTTGATGTCGGCTCAGACAAAATGGGCTTTTTGCATGCGGATGACGCTATCGGTAAAGGCAGATTACAGGATAAATTAAAGCCGAAACAGAAGCTTTTAATTCAAGTTATAAAAGAACCCACCGGTCACAAAGGTCCGAGAGTCACAACTCAAATCAGTTTGCCCGGAAGATTTTTGGTACTTATGCCAAGTGAAGTCGGGATAAATATAAGTAAAAAAATATCTTCTTCAAAAGAAAGAGCAAGACTAAAATCAACAATCAGTCTTATAAAACCTGTCGGAGTAGGCGTTATTGTAAGAACTGAGGCAGAGGGACAATCAGAGGCTGAATTACAGGAAGATTTGGAAATTCTTCTTGAAAAATGGAACTCAATTGTTACGGCAGCTGAAGAACAAGATGCTCCGAATCTTTTGTATCGTGACCAAGATCTCTTGTATCGTGTAATAAGAGAAGCATGTACCGAAGATACCGATTCAATTATGGTTGATACTGCGTTTGCACTTCAAAGAGCTCAGCAGCTTTTGCAAAACTGGAATATGGGTAAAAATATTCAAGTTAACTTATATAAAGGCACTGAGCCTATGCTTGTTTCTACGGGAATTTCCAAGGAAATAAAACAAGCTCTCGGAATAAAAGTAAATCTCCCCTGCGGAGGATATTTATATATCCAAACAACGGAAGCTCTTACCGTTATTGATGTAAACAGCGGTAAATTTATAAGCTCATCCTCCCAAGAAGAGACAATTTTGAAAACAAATCTTGAAGCAGTTGATGAAATTGCACGTCAATTAAGGCTGAGAAATATCGGCGGAATGGTTATTATAGACTTTATCGATATGCTTTCACGAACTGATAAAATTGCCGTAATGGAACGATTGGAACTTGCTCTTGAAAATGATAAAGCAAAACCGCAAGTCGGTCAACTTTCGGATTTGGGTCTTGTTGAATTAACAAGACACAGACAGGGACAAAGTATTTCTGAAATGTTTTCAAAAGTTTGTCCTCACTGTCAGGGAACCGGCTACATAATTCAAGATTTTAACTTCGCTTCATCAAGTACTGAGGGTGAGCTTCGCTCAAAAGCTGCGAAAGCAAAACTTCCGTCAGGGCAGTTCAACCCTAAAAAGAAATTCAATAAATTTAATAAAGGTCATCAGGAAAATAATATCGATAAGCAAGAAAACGGTTTAGCACAAGAAATTCAGCAACCTATTGATGTAAAAGAGGCTGAAAAGACAGAGATTGTTAATGAACTTGTAATTAGCGAAAATATGCAGAATTTGCCGGAAGAAAACTCCGAAAAAAAATATAAAAATAAAAAATATACAAAAAATAAAAAACAGGACAAAAAAGAAAAAGCAGAAGTACAAGTAACAGAAAAAGATGCTCAAACGGAAGAACCTTTTGTTGAGCAAAAAGAACCCTTAACTGATGATAAAAAAGAAACTAAAAAAAGAGGAAGAAAATCGACTTCAAAAACGGCTAAAAAAACAACTTCAAAAAGAACAAAGAAAACAGAACAAAATGAAGAATAAAATATTAATAACACTAATAATTTTAATGAATATGGCAAATCCTGCTTTTTCGTTTACTGTGTCAAATGAAATAAAAGCAGGAGCTGTATTTTTCTTTAAAATATCAGCGTTAGTCGTACTTTCGGCAATTATAATAGGTATAGGTCTTTGGTTATACAAAATATTTATATTTAAAAAAAACTCTTCTAAAACTGACAGTCAGGCGGATAAATTTACTTGCGAAATTGATGATGCCAAAACAATCGGTGATGCAATCAAAACTTTTTTAACAATAAACAAATAATTATATTTTGAATGTTGTTTCAAAATTAAGTTTATTTCTGTAACTGTAAAATTGTTTTGTATAATTTGAAACACTCAGTTTAAATTCAAACCGATTAAGTTTTACGGGAGTCCATTTTATACCGATTTTTGTCTGGTCATAATTATCTGTTAAAGAATGAGAAACACCGCCAAAAACAGAAAATTTGTCATTAATCTTGTATGACGGTTCAAAAGCAATATAGTTATTGTAATTGTTTTTACCGGAAACTGTTTCCTGATAAACACTTCCTGTCAAATCCCAATTACCGAATGTATGACCGGAACTTAAACTTACGGTATCAACATAATTTTTTGACAGATTAACACCTGTGCTGCGTTTTGCTGATATAAAAAAGTTATCAGTAGTTTTATTTTCTTCAAAAGAAAAAGCTTTGTTATAAAAACTCAATTGATGATTTGAAGCTAATTCGGGTTCATCAAAATTCGCTGAAATATCGTTATTGTTTTCTCCGTATATATTTATGAAAAACGGTTGCGTTTTGTCTGCCTCAACCTTTTCCTCTTTTTTAAAAATACTGTTAGCAAAAGATTGTGATGTAATTGTAAAAAGTAATAAAATTATTAGTGTCAGTTTTTTCATAGTTACCTTGTTATTAAAAATATAGCTTCTTCTGATAATAAATTCGCTGTCGCTTTAAAAATAGAGTTTTTGATTTTCCCTCTTGTACAATATATTGCTTTTTCAATTTTAATTTGTCGTTTTTTACAAAATTCAAAAAAATCATTTATAGTCAAAAGGTGAATATTTGGAGTATTGTACCATTCAAACGGCAGAAAATCGGATTTCGGCATTTTTCCGTTGAAAAATAAATCAAAACGAACTTTCCAATATGCGAAATTCGGAAAACTTAGTATTACTTTTTTCCCTATTCTTAACATTTCTTCCACGACAAAATCAGGTTTTACAGTTGATTGCAATGTTTGATTCAAAATTACATAATCCCATTGTCCGTTTTCAAAGTCTTTTAGCCCCTCATCGATATTATCTTGAATAATTTGCAATCCTTTTTCAAGAGCTTTTACAACGTAATCCTGATTGATTTCTATGCCCAAACCTTTTACGTTTTTGTTATCAACCAATTCTTTTAATAACTCGCCCTCTCCACAACCCAAATCAAGGACGGATGAATTTTCTTTAACCATTTTTGAAACTATATCATAATTTGGCTTTAACCCTTTTGTCTTTTTTACGTTATATTTCATATTATTCTAAATTCCTTAAAAAACTCTTAATTATTTTTGTCTGAACTTCAAACTCCAAAAGAAAAGCATCATGACCGGCAGGAGATTGAATTTCACAGAAAGAAACTTGCTTCTTTGCTCTTATCAATGCGTTTTTGATTTCCAAAGATTGAGAAGTCGGAAAAAGCCAGTCTGATGAAAATGACATTATCAAAAATTTTGAATTTGTTTTTTCAAAAGCTTTTTCCAAAGAACCGTATTGTGCGGCTAAATCGAAATAATCAAAAGCTTTCGTAATATATAAATAGCTGTTCGCATCAAATCTATCAACAAAGATTTTTCCCTGATGTTGAAGATAGCTTTCAACTTGAAAGTCTACTCCGAAATCAAAATCCGGCTTATCTTTATCCTGAAATCTTCTTCCGAATTTATTATGCATTGATTCTTCACAAAGATAAGTGATGTGACCAATCATTCTTGCAATAGCCAAACCTTTTTCCGGATGAGTCTTATCATAATAATCACCGTTATTAAAGTTTGAATCCTGTAAAATAGCGTTACGCCCGACAGCATTAAATGCAATTCCCTGTGCGGAAAGCCTCGATGTGGTTGCAGTCAGAATGGTAGCCTTTACCATATCAGGATAATCAATAGACCACTGTAAAGCCTGCATTCCGCCCATTGAGCCGCCTGCAACAATGAGCTTTTTTATACCGAAAGAATCAATCAGCTTTTTTTGAACTTTTACTGTATCCTCAATAGTTATAACGGGAAAATCAAGTCCGTATGGTTTCCCTGTTTTGGGATTAATTGAAGAGGGACCCGTTGTACCTTTGCAACCGCCAAGAATATTTGAACATATAATAAAATATTTATCAGTATCAAAAGCTTTACCGGAACCTATCATATCATTCCACCAACCGGGTTTTTTATCCTCATCCGAATTGTATCCGGCAGCGTGAGCATCTCCGGTCAGTGCGTGGAAAAGCAGTATTACATTGTCCTTTTTATCGTTCAGTTCACCGTAGGTTTCGTAAGCTACATTTATATCCGATAATTCCGTTCCGCATTCAAGCACCACCGACTCATCGATTTTAAAATTCTTAGTTTCTACTATCCATTTATTCATATAATTATAATATCATATTTTTTTTACTAAACAAAATATAAATAATTTGCAGGTTTTTATACCGAAATCTCACCGTCTTTAACGACTTGACGACCTAAAATATAAATTGCATAAGGCTTTTTTATATATTGCAAATCAGTAATTAATTTTTGTTTCTTTTCAAGTTTAAAAACATTAAAATCTGCGTGTTTATTATAATCCAATGAACCTGTAATATTTTCTGTTTTTAGCATTTTTGCAGGATAAAGCGTTATATATTTTATTTGTTCTTCAAATGGAATTGATAATTTTAAGGATAAAAGCTCTTCTAAAACAGAATTTGAAGTCTCACGGGTCATTATTGCGAACTTTTTTGAAAAATTCCGTAAAATAGTTTCATTTGAAAGACATTTATTAAAAACTTTCCTATTTATTGTCGGAGAAAATACCATATTCACTCCATTTTCTGCCAAAACTTCAAGCTCTTTTGAATTTAAAAAATTTCCGTTTGCAATTATTAAATTATCTTTCAAAACCTTTAAATCATTAAGATATTCGACAACACTTTTTCCTGATTCATAAGGTATTTTTTTATTCCCTAAAAATTTGTTGTAATATTCAAGATAAGAAAATTCACCGTTTAAAAAATTTAATTCTTCCTGACTTTCAAGAAGTTCGCAAAACATAAGTAAATTATTCCTCTTTGAAAATTTCCCCAAAAATCGCCATAATTTTTTATGTACCTGCCAAATTGATTTTGGATTTAAACAGAAATATGTTGAATCAGTTTTTTCTTTTTTGAACAGATTATAAGCTTTTTTAATTTTTCTAAAAGCTCTGTTGCTTTTTAATGGGGAATCTGCCCAAATTTCAAGCGAAAGAAAAGTTTTAATAGGAATTTTGTTTAAAACTTCAAAAAATATTTTACCTGTTTTATCTGCTTTGACGGTTTGAACAAGACATGTTGTACCTGAACACAGTTCGTTTTTTAAGTTTTCTTTAAAACTTTCAAGTTTTTGCTGCGAATTAAGACTTAATTTTTCCGCTTCAATATCTGCCAATTTCATTGCATAATTGTTAATCGGTGTACCGAGCATTGCAAAAAATTGTTTTATTTTAGTAAAAAAATTTTTGCAGCCTGTTGGCGATTTATAGTGTAAATTAGCATCCAAATTAATAAAACCGGGAGTTATAATCGAATTTCCGAAATCTTCAACTGTTTCATAGATTTCATCATAGACATCATCTTGCGGGATAATATCAGTTATTTTACCGTCATCAACAATAAGTGCATAATTCTCATAAACAGGTTTATAATCACCCTCGGATGCGGTCAAAATCCATTTTGCTTTATATGCGTCCAAAACTAACCCTTTATAATTGCCACACCTGAACTTGTACCGAGCCTTGAAGCTCCTGCATTAATCAAATCAATTGCTTTTTGTTTATCTTTAATTCCGCCTGATGCTTTAACTTTTAAACCATAAGGTGAAACTGTTTCATACATAAGCTTAACATCTTCAACCTTTGCTCCGACACCGTTTTTTACAAAACCGGTTGAGGTTTTAACTAAGTCCGCCTTAGCCTCAATGCAGCATTCACAAGCTTTTTTTATTTCTTCATGAGTCAATAAATCCGTTTCCAAAATAACCTTTAACGGTTTGTCATTGCAGGCTTTTTTAACCTCTTTTATATCGTTTATTACAAAATCAT
>JAFSWA010000067.1 GCA_017444705.1 bacterium | reverse complement strand
TTAACCTTTTTGATAACTATCAAAAAACAAAAGATGAAAATTTAAAAGATGAGATAAAAACACTGATTGAATTACCAAAAGAGTTAAAATATACGAAAGTCGATGAATTTTCAAATTCCTATAATACATTTATGCAAAAATCAATGGAAGGTTTTTCTTCTCATTTACAAACCTACGATGTAGGATATTTAATTGACGAAAAATTGGGGGTTTACATTATTCCGTTTTGGGCAACTTTATGTGAAATATTTTCAACTGAGGACTATCAGAAAATTGAAAATTACAAAGAATGTGTTGAAAAGTTCATTAAAAATGATAAAATTCCTCCATCTATCACAGAAAAACTATATAAAAAATCAGGTTCAAAAGAAAAATTTGAACAAAGGTTGAAAGAAATATTAGGTGAAAATATGAGTATTGATGAATATATCAAAAAATATAAGGGTGATTACCTTAAAAAGACTATATTTTCATCATCAAATGTCTTATACTGTTCAAAAACTTTTGAAAAAGTTGCAGAAAAATAAACTGCTAATCAAGGCAGGTCATAATTTGATAACCGTCATCCGTAACAGCTATCGTATGCTCAAAGTGAGCAGCAGGACTGCCGTCCTTTGTATAAACACCCCAATTATCCTTTGCAACAACAACATCATCTTTGCCGAGCATTAACATCGGTTCAATGGCCACAGTCATACCTGTTTTCAAAACAGTTTTATCCCCTACTCTGTAATTATAAATAAAAGGTTCTTCATGCATTTTTGTACCGACACCATGCCCTCCATACTGTCTTACTATACCCAATTTGTTTGCGACGGCAATATCTTCAATAGCTCCGCCGACATCATTCAGCGTTGAACCGTTTTTGACAGTTGCAAGTGCTGCAAAAAGGGCTTTTTCCGTCAAATCAAGTAACCGTTTTTTCTCATCATCAATTTCGCCGACAGGATATGTCCAAGCACTGTCACCAACAAAACCGTTCAGAGTAGCACCAATATCAATACTTATAATATCACCCTCTTTTAAAATTATATCATCAGAAGGTATTCCATGTACAATCATTTCATTTACGGAAGCACAAATAGTTGCGGGAAAACCATCATATCCCAAAAACGTCGGAGTTGCATGATGAGATGTTATTATATCATAAGCGATTTTATCAAGCTCTTTTGTTGAAATACCGGGACGTATAGCTTTTTTCAACTCCTGATGGGTAATAGCTACAATTTCTCCGGCATTTTTCATCAATTTAATTTCATATCTTGATTTTTTCTTAATTGACATAATATCCTCTTATAAAAGTTTTAGAAGTTTTTCAAAAATTTCGTTTGTCGAACCTGTCGCATCAAGATGTACCAAATTGCCCCTTTTTGTATAAAAATCTATCAGGGGTTCTGTTTGTGCATAATAAGTTTCAAACCTTGTTTTTGCGACTTCTTCCGTATCATCTTTTCTTTGTACAAGGACTTCTCCGTCATCATCACAAATTCCGTCAACTTTTGGTGGCAGAAATTTTGTATTGTAAATTTTGCCACACTTTGGACATGAACGACGATTGACAATTCTTTCAAGAAGCATATCATCAGGAATATCAAAACAAATAGCTTTAAATTCCGTTTCAACGCCCTGATTGATTTCTTTCATAATCTCATCAAGCATCAAGGCTTGCTCCAAACTTCTTGGGTAACCGTCAAGTATATAACCGTTTTTGCAGTCGTTTTGCAAAAGGCGTTCTTTAATAATTGAGGCAACCAAATCCGCAGGAGCTAACTGTCCTTTTTCTATGTAACTTTTTGCTATTTTACCAAGCTCAGCTTCGTTTTTAATAGAAGCTCTCAAAAGAGAACCCGTATCAACATGCGGAAATCCTGTTTTTTCCGCTAACATTTTTGTTTGTGTTCCTTTGCCACTCGCAGGCGGCCCCATAAATATTAATTGTTTCTTAGTCATTTTTCAAAAAACTTTCATAATGTGTAGCTAACAAGTGTGTTTTGATTTGATTAATAAAATCAAGAGCAACACCAACAATAATTATAAGTGAAGTTGCACCAATACCTTGAAATGTCGTAATTCCCGTAAACTTTGAACCTATTGACGGAACAAGTGCGATTATACCAAGTGCAATAGCACCTATAAATGTCGTGCGAGATAATATTTTTTCCAAAACCTCTGCCGTAGGACGTCCAGGTTTTACACCAGGAATTGATGCCCCTTGTTTTTTAAGGTTATTTGCAATTTCTTTTGGCTGCATATTCGGCATAATTGACGCATAGAAAAATGTCAATGCAATAATTAACAATACATAAATAATATAATAAGATATATTGCTTGAATTCATAGCATTACTCATCGTTTCAATAATGGTTTTCCATATACCGTGTAAACGTGAGGATTGACCTAAAATTCCCAAAATAGTGGCAGGGAACAGCATAATCGCAATTGCAAAGATAATCGGCATAACACCGCCAGGATTAAGCTTGAACGGAATATATGTATTCATACCGCCATAGATTTTATTTCCCACCTGTCTTTTGGGGTTAACAATCAAAACTTTTCTTATTGCTTCATGCAGCACAATGATAAGAATTATTGCCGCAGCAAATATCGCTAATAATACTAACAGGTAAAACTGTAATTTTGTATTATGTGCAACTAATTTGGATGTTCTTTCGGTATAAAGAGGAATTCCCGACAAAATACCGCAAAAGATTATTAAAGATGAACCGTTGCCGACGCCTCTGTCTGTTATTAATTCTGATAACCACATTGTAAATACGGCACCGGCAGTCAATAGAATAACTGTCGAAATAATAAATCCTATTGCAGATACTCCCGGTAATAAAGCTGCACCGCCGCTTTGTTTAATCAAAAATGTTCCGAAAACAAAAGCCTGAAATACACCTATTATAACGGTTAAATATCTTGAATATTGCATCAGCTTTCTTCTGCCTTCATCACCCTCATCTTTTTGTAATTGTTCCAAATGAGGAATTACAACAGCCAAAAGCTGGATTATAATTGAAGATGTAATAAACGGCCCTATTCCTAATGCAAGTATTGACACTTTGCCTAATGCACCGCCGGAAAATAAATCCAAAAATCCTATAATATTCTGACCGCCGCTTGATGCAATCAATTTTTGAAAAAATTCATTATTGATACCGTAAATCGGTAAGTGAATGCCGAGTCTGAAAATTACAATAATAAAAAGAGTGAATAAAAGCTTGCTCTTTAAACCGGAAGCTTTTAACATTTCGCCCATTTCTTGCATACTTGGCGGTTTTAATTTCATATTATTCATTTAAAATTCCCCATTACAAATTATATCAGGCGGAATTGCATTTTGCAATTCCGCCAAAATTGACTATACTAATTCAGCTTTACCGCCTGCTTTTTCAATTTTTTCTTTTGCGGACGGGCTGAAATAACCTGCCTTAACAGTTACGGCTTTTTTAATTTCTCCGTTTCCTAAAATTCTCAAAACTTGAACCTTAGGGCTAACTTTGTTCATTTCTTTTAACAAATCCAAAGTAACTTCATCAAGAGCAAGTCTTTCAAGGTCTTTTACGTTCAAATGAACAGTTTCCAATGCCCAATGATTTGTAAAACCTTTCAATTTAGGCATTTGTCTGTATCCCGGCATCTGACCGCCTTCAAAACCTCTTTTTGAGCTTCTTCCGGAACGTTGTCCTTCTCCGTTGTTACCACGGCAACTTGTTTTTCCGTGACCTGATGCACGACCTCTGCCAACTTTTTTAGTTTTATGAGTTGCACCTTCTGCCGGTTTTAAATCTTCTAATTTAATTGTATTTTCCATTTTTTCGCCTTTCTTAATTATGCTTCGTTGACTTCAAGCATGTGAGGAATTTTATTAATCATACCGCGAATAATCGGTGTTTCATAATGCTCAACAACTTGATTTGTCTTTTTTAATCCTAACGCATTCGCAACTTTTACCTGTGCTTTTGTTGCACCGATAAAACTTTTTACTAATTTAACATTTATTTTTTTACTTTCTGATTTTTTAGCCATTTTCTTATTCCTTTAAATTAATTTAGCATTTGAGTAACTGTAATACCACGTCTTTTAGCCGCATCAGAGAATGTTGACAATGATTTCAAAGCATTCAACGTTGCGTTAGCTGCATTAAGCGGTGATTTTGAACCTAATGATTTTGCGAGGATGTTTTCAATACCCGCAAGTTCTAATACTGCTCTGACCGCACCACCAGCAATAACTCCGGTACCTTGTGAAGCAGGTCTTAACATAACATTTCCCGCACCGGATCTTCCTTTTATCGGATGAGGAATTGTTGTATTAAATACGGGAACGCTGATAAGGTTTTTTCTTCCGTCAGCGATTGCTTTTTGAATAGCGATAATAACTTCTGCCGCTTTTGCACAACCTATTCCGACTTGACCTTTTTGGTTTCCTACAATTACAATTGCTCTGAAACTCAATTTCTTACCGCCTTTTACAACTTTTGTAACTCTGCGGATTTGAATTACTCTTTCTTTCCACTCTGATTCAGGTTTTGATTCCTGATGTTCAATTCTTCTTCTTTTTGAACGAGCTTCTCTTTTTCCTCTCGGTTGCTCATCAACCAAAACTTCTTCTTCAATTACGGCATCTTCAACCGTTTCGTGTACAACTTCCGTTGTTTCTTCTGTTTCAACTGCTGTTTCTTCTGTTTTTACTTCATTTTCTTCAACAGATTTAGCAGATTTTTTAGCTTTCTTTTCTTCTGTCACTTCAGTTATCCTTTCTGATTATACTTCTTACAATTTCAAACAAAATATAAAAAACACAACCTCATGAGTTAGCGGCTCAATCTAAGGTATAATAATATTCTGTTTAGGTTTTATAACTTCTGACATTTATAATAATATAATAAAAATATCCTTTTGCAAGTATTTTGAAAAAATATTAAAATAAGAAAAATTTTATATATGTATAATTTTTAAATTTTACAACTGTTACAATTTCCATTATTCCAATGTCTGTATATTGCTGCAAGTATTGCTCCTGATACATTATGCCAAACAGAAAATATTGCCCCGGGAACCGCTGCTTCGGGAGTTGCACTAAATGTAGTGGTTGCAAGGCTTGTTGCAAGTCCCGAATTTTGCATACCTATTTCTATTGAAAAAGCCTTTATTTTAGCATTGTCCAATTTTAAAATTTTCCCGACCCCAAAACCTAATATGTAGCCCGATATATTATGAAGAATAACTATTAAAAGTATTATGCTGCCTGCTGATAGAATTTTTTCGGCATTATGTGATACAACCGATGCTACTACAAGACTTATTGCTATAACTGAAATTCCGGGTAATATTTTTGTAATTTTTTTTGTAAACTCAGAAAAGAATTTATTTACAATAAGTCCAATTATGATAGGTACTAAAATTACATTTATAATTCCGATAAACATTGACCACACATTTGTTTCGACAGTAGTTTTCAATATTGAATATGTAATCAAAGGGGTTAGAACAGGCGACAATAACGTGTTAACGCTTGTCATACATACGGAAAGTGCAACATCGCCTTTTGATAAATATGTAATAACATTACTTGCTGTTCCGCCGGGGCATGTTCCGACAAGCACTACTCCTGCCATTAATGCAGAATCAAGATGAAACAAATAACTTAAACTTATGGCTATAAGAGGCATTATAACATATTGAGAAATTGCTCCAGAAATAATTTCTTTTGGGTGAGAAAAAACCAAAAGAAAATCATCCGTTTTAAGGGTTAAACCCATTCCAAACATTATAATCATTAATAAATAATTTATGTATGAAGTTTTAATCCACAAAAAATTATTTGGAAAAAATAACGAAAAAAATGCTGTTAACAAAACAATTATTGCTATATATTTTCCGATAAGTTCTGATATTTTAATCATAGAGTTCTTTTTCAACAGAATTATTTCGTACTTTCATCATATTGAAATTTATAACCGTTAACAAAAGTATTGACAATAGCTTTTGCAAATGTGTTTTTAGCTTTCCAATAAGAAGTATGTGCCATTGGGAACGGTCTTTTTGACCATACACCGGAATTATCATAAATTAATCCTTGCGGATTATCAAAATCGGTATTAAGAATCTCTTTAATCTCGCTGATTTTTAAATTGCTGTTTGTCGGAATGCCCAAAGGGTCTTCTCTGAAATTAATGGTGAGAAAGAATATTCCTTTTTCATATATATGCTTTATCATTTCTGTACCTGTATAATTCTGATCATAATCATCATCTGCCAAATCAGAATAGAATAAAGGCAGAGGACTTGCATAATTTACAACACCAACAACTTTATCCTTCGGGGCACAAACCTTATTTGTATAATCATCGATTTTTAAGTAATTTTCTTTTAATTGTTCAATATTAGGATTTAACAGAAATTTCCCTGATTGTGAAATTGTACCTATGTTTGCCGAATTTTCAAGCAAAGCTGAAATACAAGTGTTTTCACGAGGATTGTTTTTTACTAATTTCATAACTTCTTCATTGGCATTGTAATTTTTTAACAGTTCTTCCAAATTAATATATCTCAAATTGCGGAATAAATATTCATAAGTAATAAATGTTCCTGCAGAATAGCCGTATAAGACAACGTGATTTCCCTCTTCCGCTTCTTTTTTAACTGTTTCATTGAGCTTTTCCAATACTAACATCATATGATGAGGTTTTTGTATCCAAATAGCATCATGCATACACTGAGTAAACAAACTCCTCGCTATATATGCACCCGAAGAACTTACTGCTTTTGAAAGTTCCAATTTGTTTTTGAGAAAATCCAAATCCTGCTTGCTTTGATATCCCCAGAAAAATATAATCGGGTCTTCTTTTATATTAAGTTGCTCAGATTCAGCTTGAAGATATTTTTGTATTGTTTTATTTGTAAGGAACTTTTGCCTCAAAACTTTATGAAAGTCTTTAACTCCCTTATCAAACCAATTTGCCATTTTTGCATTATTGTTATTTGACCCGTTTATATAAACAAAACTGACATTCTGTTGTGCAAAAGCACAAGAACAGGTTAAAAATAAAATTAAAATAAATAAACAAATTTTTCTCATGACAATATTATAACACAGATAAAAATAATTGTGTATTTGAATATAAATTGAATAGGAATCATGTTTAATATATAATGTTATTGTAAAAGATAATAGCTGGATTATATAAAAGGAGAAAATTTAATATGAAAAAAATGTTAAAAAGTATTAGTGTATTATCATTACTTTTTATATTCACGGCAACTGCAAATGCTGCCGGCATGATTAAAGATTATCATGCATACAGAATAAAAGACCAAAATATAAGAACAGTTGTACCTGTTGTGGATGACATTTTAAGTAAAGAAGTTGAGGTTAAAAAACTCGCAAAAAATGCATATTATGCAACATATGGGGAAGACCATTATTATATGAAATTCTATCCTGCATTGAATGATACGGATGTATATATCGTAACAGACGGAGACTATGACAAAAATAATAACGATGTTACGGATTTCTTTAAAAGTCAAAAATACAAATATGAAACACTTGAAGATAAAGAAGCTTATAAAGAATATAAGTTTGATTTTATAGACTATGCAAGGTCCGGTGCATTGGATGGTTTATTTACTCTTCCTGACGGTTTAAAACCGCTTAAAAAAGGCATGAGTAAAATAAATGATAAGCTGTCAAAAGGAAATGAAAAGACCTCGGCTATTCCGTATTCAATAGATACCGAGCCGATTGATTTAACCTGTATTGATTCGGAAGAATTTTATAATGCGGATGCTGATGTTACGGTTACGGTTAATGAATATCGTTTAAAAAACAAAGAAAATAAATATGTTCATGGTTTTGAATATATTGTTAAAAATAATTCAAAGTCTGACATAAAAGTAGAAAAAGTTTACTCGGAAAGACTTGCGGCACTAAAAGATATTACAACATCAACCTTTGTCGATATGGACAGATTAG
>JAFSWA010000066.1 GCA_017444705.1 bacterium | reverse complement strand
TTTATACTTACTTTTTCTTTTTTCTTTGATTTTTTCTCTTTATTAGCTTTATCAATGGCTCTAAGTGCATTGTCCAAGGAAATTTTTGTCAACGGTTTTTGAGTCCTTCTGTCATAAAAGACAAGCCAATGCGGTTTTGAAGGATTATCAACCGCAAAAAACAGTTTTCCTTGCGAGCGTTCCCCTGATTTTATCTGCTGAATTTTAAACTTTGCATCTCCGAAAACAGATGGATAAAAAGATTTATTCATCTCATTAACAAGACTTATATCCAGTGTCGAAAAGTTTTTCGGACTTGAATTATAAATAACCATGTCAACAGAAATCGTATTTTTTTCTCCAAACGGGTCTTTTACAACCGAAACTTCATTTATTTGAACGTCAAGCCCATCGTAAAAAATTTCATCTTGTTTTAAATATTCTTCATTAATAACAGGTAAATCAAGGTCATGTAAAATTTTCACCTTGATTTCATCCCCCGGAGAAAGCAAGACATCTTTTCCTTTTCTGTAAAGAGCAACTCCCAACCCGACAGCACCACCGATAGCGGCACCACCGGCAAGCGTATAGCCGTTACTTGCTATTGCAGCCTCTAATCCTAAAATATTAAGAGCCATAAGTCCGCCGACCATACCACCCATAAGAGTATAACCTGTTCCCTGTGCAACCTTTATTGCCGTACCTTTAACCACATTATTTTTTGTTGTCATCTGTGCATCAATAGGGATTTCTCTCCCGTCAGGCATAATAAGGCTGTCAAACTTCAACTCTATCCAGCCGTCACGCCCTAATCTTTTTGAACCCGCAATTTGTCTTACACGCCCGTGAGCAACCGTTCCGACAGGAATAATTACTCCGTTTTTACCGGAAACTTCACCCGTTACTTCCGCAAAAAACTCATCGCCTTCCTGAGTATAACCGACACTCATTACATCTGTTACAGACATATTAATTGTGTCACCTTTGTCCATTACGGACTGCTCACCTGTAAAATAATCACCTTTTGGAGCATCTTGGTCGGTAACCTCGACATGACCTCTTATTATATCACCTGATGAATTATAATCCTCAACTGCAAATGCAGGCAAATTGAAAAAAGTTAAAGTCGTAACAAGTATAAAATATGTAACTATTTTCTTCATTATTTATCCCTTTAATAATACTTTAACTTAATTTTTATAAATTGCAACTATAATTCCAAAATATTTTGAGTTTTCGCTTTAATTTCTTTTTCAATCAATTCAGCAAAATGTTCGGGAGTAGTTTCGCCTATTGGACCTCTTGCTCTTGCTCTGACAGCAACTTTGCCCTGTTCAATTTCTCTGTCACCCATAACAAGAACATAAGGCACTTTTTTATCTTGCAAAGCTTCTCTGATTTTATAGTTCATTGATTCGGAGCGGTCATCAAGAGTTACTCTTATACCTTTATTTATGAATAAATCATAAACCTTTTTTGCATAATCAGCATGCCTGTCTGCAATCGGAACGACTCTAACCTGTTCAGGAGCAAGCCATGTCGGAAAAGCTCCCGCATAATGTTCTATCAAAATTCCGTGAAATCTTTCCATTGAACCGAAAATTACCCTGTGAAGCATAACAGGAGTTTTTAATTGACCGTCTTTATCCTGATATTTTATATCAAATCTTTCAGGTAAATTAAAATCCAACTGAATTGTAGCACATTGCCAAGTTCTTCCTATTGCATCTTTTACTTTAAAATCTATTTTCGGGCCGTAGAAAGCTCCGTCGCCCTCGTTGATTTCATAAGCCATTCCTCGCTTATCCATAGCTTCTTTAAGCCCTGCTTCCGCAAGTTCCCAATTTTTTAAATCACCGACATAACTTTCGGGGCGGGTTGAGAGTTCAACTTCAAAATTCATATTGAATATTTTCATTGTGTCAGCTACAAAATCAATAATGGCATTAATTTCATCCACTAATTGCTCCGGAGTACAGAAAATGTGAGCATCATCCTGAGTAAAGCCCTGAACCCTTGTTAACCCTGCCAAAGCACCTGATTTTTCTTTTCTGTAAACAGTTCCCAATTCCGCCATTCTTAAAGGCAGCGAACGATATGAATGTCTGTTTGCCTGATAAATCAATATATGGAACGGGCAATTCATAGGTTTTACAATATATTGGTCGTCATCATCTTCTTCTTTTTGGATAAAGAACATATTTTCTTTGTAGTGGTCAATGTGTCCTGAAATCTCCCACAATTTTGATTTTGCCAACTGCGGAGTCTGAACGATTACATACCCTCTTTTTCTGTGTTCTTCTCTCCAATAATTTTCAATTTCTTCTCTTACCGTATAGAGATTCGGATGCCAAAGAACAAGCCCCGCACCGATTTCTTCTCTGACAGAGAACAAATCCAACTGAGTGCCGAGTTTTCTGTGGTCACGTTTTTCGGCTTCTTCTATCATTGTCAAATATTCTGCCAAATCTTCTTTTGTCCAAAATGCAGTCGCATAAATTCTTTGGAGCATTTTATTTTTTGCATTCCCTCTCCAATACGCACCTGCCACTTTTAACAATTTAATTGCGTTACCTTTTATGTAACTTGTCGAAGGTAAATGCGGTCCCGCACAAAGGTCGTTGAATAAAACATTTCCGTCTTTATCTTTTGTTAAATAAAGTGTCGGGTTGTCATTCTTATGTTCTTCCAACAATTCCGCTTTATAAATTTCACCCTGAGCCTTAAATTCATCTATTTGCTTTTGAACATCAGGTATTTCATATCTTTCAAAGGTGAGATTTTCTTTTATAATTTTTTTCATTTCTTCTTCAATTTTGACTAAATCTTCTTCCGTAAAAGAATGACCCTCTAAATCAAAATCATAGTAAAATCCGTTATCAATAGCAGGACCTATTGCCAATTTTGCCTGAGGAAACAGATTTTGCACCGCCTGAGCCATAATGTGTGAAGTCGAATGTCTTAAAATATGTATTGTTGAATTATCTTTTTCCATAATAAATCCTTTTATAATAATCTCTCATTCTTAAAGTTTATCACTACAAAGCGAAATTTTCAATAATAATCAAAATATTATTTTAAAATAATATCTTTAAAGTTTAAATGAAAAATATTAAATTTTGTTAAATTTTTTTTAATTAATGCAATATATGAAAATTTAAAAATTTATATTAGATATAAAGTATAGGTGGGTTTAATGAATTTTTCTCCAATTAAAAAAATTGTTCAAAGAGATTTTAGCAAAATAACATCTGCTATTTCTCATTCCCAAGCATGCGGGAAAATAATTGGTGATTTAGGTTCTGTTAAGACTTCTGCCATTTCAATTTTAAAAAAAGATTTATTTCAATCAGAAAATTATGTAGAACCTGCCAAAAAACAATTTAATTCATTAAGAGAACTTTTAAGATATTCAAGAGCCCGTGTTACAGATGCATTAAAGGGGAAAAACCCCTATGAACATTTGGTAATTATTGACCCTAAAACAAAAAAAGTTTTAGGGGAATATAAAGGGGACGGTAAAAGTGTATATGAAGGCTTTAAGGCAAGTTTAAACACCCCTAAAAATGCAATTATTATTCATGGTCATCCTACGCAAATTTTGAAGAATGGTCAAACAATTACCACTCCTGTAAGTTTTTCAGATGCAATTTCAATAGCAGACAGAGGAAAAGTTATATATGCTTTTAATGAACAGGGGCAATTTTCTTTCTTGAGAAAGAAAATTGATTTTAAACCATTAACAAAAAAACAAATAAAACATTACGAAAATTTGTATGACAGATTTATGTCTCGCAGATATGCCCGCAGATTAATAAAAGAAAAAGGCAGATGGTTTTGTATTAAAAAACTGTTTTCTTTGTTAACCAAAAAAGGCAGAGAACAATTTAAAGCTGAAACAAGGACAATAACAGAAGATGTCTGTCGTGATGTTCATGCGTTTTGGAAAAAATATGCAAATGAAATGGGTTTTGTGTACAGAACCAATTATTCATATTTAAAATAATGATAAGACTTTGTTACTTCCCGCAGATAATTCTTGCAACGTGAACACCGGATGCTGATGCCTGAATTAATCCTCTTGTTACGCCCGCACCGTCACCGATTGTATAGAGGTTTTTAACCCCCTCTGTTTCAAGGTCGTTTGTCAATTTTACTCTTGCGGAATAAAATTTAACTTCAACTCCATATAAAAGCGTATATCTTGAAGCCGTTCCGGGAGCAATTTTATCAAGTGCATAAAGCATTTCAATTATGGAAGTCATCTGACGATACGGCAGAACAAGACTCAAATCACCCGGAGTTGCACAACCAAGTGTCGGAACAAGAGTGCTTGCCTTAATTCTTTCGGGAGTAGAACGGCGACCGTCTAACAAATCACCGAAACGTTGAACCAAAATCCCGCCCGCAAGCATATTCGCTAGTCTTGCAATATGCTGCCCGTAAGCTATCGGTTCTTTAAAAGGTTCCGTAAATTTTTCACTTACTAAAAGTGCAAAGTTTGTGTTACGTGTGCGTTTATCCGCTTCACCGTAAGAATGTCCGTTTACGGTCGCAATTCCGTTATAATTTTCCGCAACGACCTCACCATACGGATTCATACAGAAAGTTCTCACTTCATCTCCAAATGACGGTGAATGATAAATTAATTTTGATTCGTATAATTTTTCTGTTATAGGTTCAAAAACGGGAGCCGGAAGTTCAACTCTTACACCGACATCAACCGCATTTGAAACCATACCGATTTTATTTTTGTCAAATTCTTTTGTTAACCAATCAGCACCCTCACGACCGGGGGCAATTACAACATATTCTGCCCTTATTTGTTGATTATCACTTGTTAAAAATCCTTTTACTTGTTCATTTTCAACAATTAAACTTGTAGCCGAAACATCATTTAGAATAGTAATTTTTTTATCAAGGTAATCCTGCATGCTCTTTAAAACACCCAAACTGCGTTCTGTTCCGAGATGTCTTACAGGAGAATGAACAAGTTTTAATTCCGCTAATGTTGCCTGACGCTCCAAATCGGCAAAAGCTTCACGATTTAAGCCAAAGACTTCATCTGTTGCACCAAAATCAAGATAAACAGAATCTGTATAGGCAATCAAATCTTCAACCTTTTTTCTTGGCATGTAATCAACAAGGTGTCCGCCAACATCAGGAGTAAGAGTTAACTTTCCGTCGGAAAATGCACCTGCACCGCCCCAACCGCAAAGAAGTCCGCATTTTTTACAACCCGGACATTTTTCATAACCCTCTCTTAAAAGACATTTTCTTTTTTCTATTTTCGGACCTTTTTCTACCAAAACAACTTTCCATTGCGGTCTTAATTTCATTATTTCCAAAGCCGTAAATATACCTGCGGGTCCTGCTCCGACTATTGCAACATTATACATTCAACTCTCCTTATCATCATTTTAATTTTAGCTCAAACAAAGGGTTTATTTTTATTTTGTAAAATTTTGTAAACTTTTAAAGATTTTTATTAAAGTTTTTAAAAATAGTGCCGATACATAAAAAGTAATTTAGAAAATGAGGGTAGAAAAAATGACTTATGCAAAAGATTTATCAGCATTGATTAAAACAGCTCAAAAAAGCACTTTTTTAAAAACTTACGACAACAATTCAAAAACAAGCAAAACAACAACAAAAACAACCACTGTTGATGACAAATATGATGAAAATGATTTTTATAACGGAACTATTAAGATTTCCGATAAAAATAAAGGTGACACTTCAACTCAAAAACAAGTGACAAAAACTTTAAAATCTCTGCTGAATAACTTAAATTCCGCC
>JAFSWA010000005.1 GCA_017444705.1 bacterium | reverse complement strand
GGGCTATAATAGTATTATAGAGATAGGGTGTAATTATGAGTAAAAAAGATGAAACTTCACAAGAAATAGAGAATATGGACGACATTGAGATTGATGAATCGGCAGAAAATCCGTTTAAAGTAAAAAATGAAACGGAAGAGTCGGAAATTATTGACGAAAATAAAATTGAAAATATTTCAAAAGAAGAATATGACAAGCTCAATTCTCAATATATAAGACTTGCCGCTGATTTTGATAATTACAGGAAACGTCAATCTCAGGAAAGAGAACAGCTTTTGAAATTCGGAACTGAGGAAGCACTGAAAAAAATGATTCCCGTTTTGGACAATTTTGAAAGAGCAAAAAAATCGCTTAATGACTGTGAAGATTTGAATAAATATAAAGAAGCTTTTGAGCTTTTACAAAAGCAAGTCAATGATGAATTGGCAAAACTCGGGATGGAACAAATAGAGGCAGAAGGAAAAGAGTTTGATCCGAATTTTCATGAAGCCGTAATGCAAACTCCGACAGCAGATTCCCCCGAACACACAATTTTAGTGGAATTGCAAAAAGGGTACAAATTCAAAGATAAGGTTTTAAGACCTGCAATGGTTAATGTAGCGGTGGCAGAATAATGGCAGATTACTACGAAATTTTAGAAATAGACAGAAATGCCTCAAAAGACGATATAAAATCAGCTTTCAGAAAGATGGCAAGAAAATACCACCCCGATATAAATAAAGAACCGGGAGCGGAAGAAAAATTTAAAGAAATCGGTAAAGCATACGAAACATTGATGGATGATGAAAAAAGAGCTTTGTATGACCGATACGGCGAGGACGGGCTGAAAAATGCGGGTTACAGTACAAACGGACCGTTTGATTTCGGTTTCGGAAATCTAAACGATATTTTTGAATCGTTTTTTGGCGGAGCTTTCGGCGGTTTCGGACAGGCTAATCCCAATGCCCCTCAAAGAGGTTCTGATTTAAGACTTGATTTAAAAATAGATTTTAAAGAGGCGGTTTTCGGGGTTGAAAAAGAAATAACAATAGACCATCTTGAAACTTGCGAAAAATGTCACGGAACAGGGGCAAAAGAGGGTTCGCAACCGCAAACATGTCCTCAATGCGGCGGCTCAGGCAGAGTTCAACAAGTTCATCAGACAATTTTGGGTACTATGTCACAGGTTACAACATGCCCGCATTGCGGCGGAAAAGGTACCATAATAAAAGATTTTTGTCCGGATTGCAAAGGTCACGGAAAAGTTCAAAGAGAGAAAAAACTTAAAGTTAAAATTCCGAAAGGAGTAGATGCCGGTTCAAGAATAAGAGTTGCCTCTGAGGGTGATGCCGGCTCAAACGGCGGTCCGAACGGAGATTTGTACGTTGTGCTTTATGTAAAACGTGATAAATATTTTAACCGTGACGGATTTAACGTAGCTACCGAATTAAACATTTCGCTTCCGCAGGCTGTTTTGGGGGATGAAGTTGAAATAGAAACACTTGACGGAACTCAGAAAATCCAAATTCCCGCAGGTTGTGAACATGACAGATATATTACGCTGAAAGGCTGCGGAGTACCTATATTAGGTTCACCCAATATGAGAGGTGACCATTATGTAGTTATAAAACTCAAAACACCCAAAAAACTTTCGGACGAAGAAAGAAAACTCTATGAAAGACTCTTTGAAATTTCACAGGGAAAAAATCCTAAACAAGAGGCTCAAAGCATTTTATCAAAGGTTAAAAGTGCATTAAAAAATTAAGGAGAAGTATGAAAAAAAGAATCTGCGTGTTTGCTTCATCAAGTAATAAAATAGACGAGGTTTATTTTTCTGAGGCAAAAGAAATCGGAAACTTAATTGTAAAAAACGGTTTTGATTTCGTTTACGGTGCAGGTTCTGTCGGGACAATGTATGCTTCGGCATTAACAGCAAAAGAGCAAGGAGCAAAAATTTACGGAGTAATTCCCAAAAGACTTACGGGAATCGGAGTTGACTGGGAAGATTGTGATGAATATATTGTTACGGATTGTATGGCATCAAGAAAAAAGAAAATGAGAGAACTTGCAGATGCGTTTGTTGCTCTTCCCGGCGGTTTCGGTACACTTGAAGAAATTTTAGAAGTTATTACACTCAAACAACTCGGTTATCATTCAAAACCGATAGTCTTTTTGAATACAAATGATTTTTATTCTAATCTTTTTGCACAGTTTAATGTTTTTTATGAAATGAATTTTGCAAGAAAAGAAAGCGAAAATCTTTACTATATTGCTAAAAATCCAAAAGATGCGATAGAATATATTGTAAATTATAAAACCCCTGAATTACAGACGGAGCCTTTTTCAAAATGGGCGAAATAAAAAATAACTCGAAATACGCAATAAATATTGAAAATGCAACGGTTTGTCTTAACCAAAAAGAGATTTTGCACAATATAAACTGGAAAGTCAAAAGAGGAGAAAGATACTTTATTTTAGGTGCAAACGGAGCCGGAAAAACCACTCTCGTAAGAACAATTTTAGGTTATGTTTGGGCATTATGCGGAGCAAAAGTTGAGATTTTAGGTAAAACCTTAGGTAAAGTTGATTTGAATGAATTGAGGAAAAAAATTGCATGGGTAAGCCCTTTTATTCAAAAACATCTCAAAAAATCAGATATAGGTGTTGATACCGTTTTATCAGGTTTTGAAGGCTCTTTGGGCTTTGGCAGACAGGCAACAAAAGAAGAACTTGAAAAAGTTAAAACTCTCTTAATTTCACTTGATGCAATTCATTTGGCAAACAAAAGTATCTGCGAGATGTCCTCAGGGGAGCAAATGAAAATTCTAATCGCAAGAGCTTTGTCATTTAAACCGGAGTTGATGATTTTTGATGAACCAAATGTTTTTCTTGATATAAAAGAGAGAGAATTTTTCTTAAAAACACTTGATAAAATATTGAAAAATCATCCTGAAATTACTGTTATTTTTATTTCTCAGCGAGTTGAAGATATTCTGCCGGATTTTGACAGAGGAATGATTTTACAAAACGGTAAAATTATGTTTTCCGGCACAAAAGAAGAAGTGTTAACGGAAGAAAATCTCAAAAAAGTTTTCGGAATTGACATAAAACTTATTAAAACCGAAAACGGCAGACTTTGGAGCGTTATAGAATAATTATCCTAAAATTGCTTTATGAAAGACTTTTTTGCCTTTTCTGATTTTTAATCCGTCTTTCAAATCTTCTTTTGTGTACAATTTACCCAAATCATTTACCACAGAATCATTTACACTTACTCCACCCTGTTGAATAAGTCTTTTTGCCTCGCCTTTACTATCAGTCAATTTGCATAAAACCATCAAGTCAGCCAAACCGATTCCATTCGCCAAGTCAGCCAAAGGAATAATCGTTGTCGGCATATTTTCATCATCACCTTTACCGCTAAAAAGAGCATGGGCTGCATTTTGAGCTTTTTTTGCTTCATCTTCATTGTGAACAAGAGCAGTCAATTCATAAGCAAGAATTTCTTTTTTCTCGTTAATTCTGCCATCTGCCCAATTTTCCATCTCTCTGATTTTATCCATAGGTAAAAATGTAAGCATTTTCAAGCATTTCATAACATCCGCATCATCAACATTTCTCCAATATTGATAAAATTCAAAAGGAGAAGTCTTGTTCGGGTCAAGCCAAACCGCACCTTTTGCGGTTTTTCCCATTTTTTTGCCTTCACTGTTAAGAAGAAGTGTTATCGTCATTGCATACGCATCTTTTGCCGTTTTCTTTCTTATGAGTTCAGTTCCCGCAAGCATATTACTCCACTGGTCATCTCCGCCAAACTGCATATTACAGCCAAAATGCTGATTCAAATAGTAAAAATCATAAGCCTGCATAATCATATAGTTAAATTCCAAAAAGCTTAAACCTTTTTCCATTCTTTGCTTATAGCATTCGGCTCTTAACATATTATTGACACTGAAACAAGCTCCTACTTCTCTTAAAAGCTCAATGTAATTAAGTTTTAAAAGCCAATCGGCATTGTTAACCATAATGGCTTTATCCTCTCCAAATTCAATGAATTTTTCCATCTGTTGTTTAAAACATTCGCAATTATGTTCAATAATTTCAGGAGTCATCATTGAACGCATATCGGTTCTGCCGGACGGGTCGCCGATATAGCCTGTTCCTCCGCCGACAAGAACTACCGGTCTGTTACCTGCCATTTGAAGACGCTTCATAAGGCATAATGCCATAAAATGCCCGACATGTAACGAATCAGCCGTAGGGTCAAAACCTATATAAAATTTTGCTCCGCCGCTATTTATCAAATCTCTGATTTCTTTGTCATCCGTAACCTGTGCAATTAAACCACGTTCCTGTAATTCTTCAAATATACCCATTTTTTATCCTTTTAGTATTTTCTTATGTATATTATAACATATCAAACAATTTCCCCAAACAAATCATAATCATCAAAATCAGTAATTTTCACATTTACAATTTCCCCCGGAACAGGAGAATCTTCTGATTTTGCATAGACAAGGCAGTCTATCTCAGGAGCGTCTTTTTGGCTTCTCAAAATCGTAACATCGTCGTTTGTAATCGCCTCAACTATACAAGGAATTGTTTTTCCGAACATTTTTTTATTCAATTCTTTTGAAATTTTATTTTGGAGTTTCATTATTTTGTTTTTTCTCGATTTTTTTATTCGTGACGAAATTTGCCCCGAAAGAGAATAAGCATAAGTATCTTTTTCTTTTGAAAATTCAAAAACTCCTAAACGGTCAAACTTTATTTTTTTAATAAAATTATATAGATGTTCAAATTCCTCTTCCGTTTCTTGCGGATAACCTACAATAAAAGTTGTTCTTATTGCTATTTCGGGAATTTGTTCTCTCAATTTTTTAATCAGCTTTTCATAGTCCATAACAGGACGTTTCATTCTCTTTAAAACCTCAGGATGCGAGTGTTGAAGCGGAATATCTATGTATTTAACAATTTTTTTTGAGTTTTTCATGGTTTCAATTAACTCATCATTAAAAGATGTCGGATACGCATACATTATTCTTATCCATGACAAATTTTCTATTTTTTCAAGTTTTTTCAACAATTTCGGCAAACTCGGTTTTCCGTATAAATCAATTCCGTAAGTCGTTGTATCTTGTGCAATAAGAATAATCTCATTTACGCCTTTTTCAGTCAAAGTTTTTGCTTCTTCAACAATATTTTCTATCGGGCGGGATTTATATTTTCCTCTTAACTTCGGAATAATACAATATCCGCATTCACAATTGCAACCGTCGGCAATTTTTATATAAGAACTTGAACCCACTGTAATTTGTTGTCTTTTAATGTTTTCGTCATAAACATAACTCGGGTTTTCACAAATATTATAAACAAATTTTTCTTTATCAAGTTTTTTAATTGTTTCAACAATCTTTGAATAATCTCCTGTTCCAAGCATTGCGGAAATTTCCGGAATTTCTTTTTTTAATTCTTTTTTGTATTTTTGACTTAAACAACCCGTTACAATAATTTTTTTGCCTGTTTGTGCCGTTTCTAAAATTGCATCGACAGATTCTTTTTCAGCATCATTTATGAAAGCACACGTGTTAATAATGATAATATCAGCTTCATTTTCGTCAAGCGTAATTTTATAGCCGTTTTCCGCCAAAAGTCCGAGCATTAACTCAGAATCTATCAGATTTTTTGAACAACCAAAATTTAATAATCCTACTTTTTTCATAAACTAATTATATAACAAAATAGAAGTACAAATATCAATCAAATATTCATATTTTAGTAAAATCCGAATTTTAGAAAAATAAACCGAACTGTAAAATACAGCTCGGTTTCTATGGATAAATTATCGGAGTTTAAAGGAGATTTTCCCTTATATATTAGAGGAATTTTCGTCTTCTTCATCTTTAAATTGAATGTCTATTTCCGGTTTTGAATTGAAAGATTCAATAAAATGAGAATATCTTTCCATTCTCAGCTTTAACCAACTGAGCATGGTGTCTGAACCATAGACTTCAATTACTCTTGTTCGTGCGAAGTGTTTATATGAACGATTGTAGGATTCATCCATATAGGTACGGCATTTGCAATTAAGCTCCTCTATAAGGTCATAGAGCGTCTTGAGCCATGCCGCCTGCACGTCATTTTCATTTACTTTGTACTCAAGTATCATTTTTTTCGACCTTACCTTTCTTCTTTTTTTATACTTTATGATATTATTAGTTGGGAGCATTTTATGAAAATCAGAAATCTTTCGAAATCAGACTCTCTACATGTATGTTATTCGGCACAAATTCCAAAAACTTTAATAAAAAAAGGGTTTGGCTTAACAATTCTTAACAATTTTGAAAATTTTGACGGCTTTTTAATGGAAAATTGTAAAATTATTCATTCATTTTTTATGAGATTTTCTTTTGATGCAATATTTTTGGATGCCGATTTTAGGGTTATTGCAATGTATTCAGACTTTAAACCGTTCAGAATTTCAAAATTTCACAAAAAAGCAAAATATGTTTTGGAATTACCAAACGGAACAATTAAAAAAAACGGGATTAATCTTTTAGATAAATTTGAAGTTAATGATTTGTAATAGTCTGTTATGAAAAATAAAATTTGAGTTATAATATAAATAAGATATTAAAAAAGGAATGGAAGATGGCACAACAATTAGGAATACCAAGGGCAATGTCCTATCATAATTTTTATCCGTTTTGGTACGGATTCTTCAATTTTTTAGGAATAGAAATTGTTTTATCTGACTTTACGACAAAACAGACTATGTCAAAAGGTGCGGCATTTGTAGTATCGGAAACATGCCTGCCGATAAAAATTTATGTCGGGCATGTATTGAATTTGCTTGATAAAGGGGTTGATAAAATTTTTGTTCCCTCACTTCAATCGGTAGCACACAAAATATACAACTGTTCAAAAATCAGAGGACTTCCGGATTTAATAAGAAATGTATTAAAAAAAGATTTTACCATGATTGAACCGACTTTGGATAAATCGGAAAAAGGACATGGATTGTATGATTTTCTTATGGATGCAGTTGCTCCTTTTAATATTACCGATAAAGAACTAATCAAAAAAGCATCAAAAGAGGGTTGGAAAGTTATGAATAATTTTCAGGTTATGACCCGTTCCGGACTTCCTCACAAAGAGGCTTTAAAAAATGCTTTGGCAGACAAGGTGGTTATTTCGAATAACAATAAGTCATATCCTATTAAAATAGCGGTTGTCGGGCATGCTTACAATCTTTTTGATGAAAGAGTTTCAATGAAAATTTTTGATAAATTGGATGCGTTGGATGTTCAATCCGTAACTGCTGAAAATTTAACTTTTGAACAAACAACAGAGGGCATAATGTCATTAGGTTCAAACATATATTGGGCAAACGAACATGAAATGACCGGTGCGGCAGGACATTTTATTCAGGATAATTCTATTGACGGTGTTATTACGATTACTGCATTTGGTTGCGGTCCTGATTCTCTTATGATAGAAAAAATCGCACGTTTTGCAAAGCAATATTCAAAACCTCATTTGAACTTGACAGTTGACGAACAAACCGGTGAAGCGGGATTTGTAACAAGAATTGAGGCTTTTGTAGATATGTTGTATCGCAAAAAATGTGTTAACATTATGAAAAATGTTGATATAACAGAAGAAGAAAATTTTAAACCAAATGTTCAAAACATTGAAACACAATCTCAAAAAATCTATAAGGGAGTATAAAATAAGTGCCTGCAACTAAGATGATAAATATAGACAAGCAGATACCGCCCCAAAATCTTGAAGCGGAAGAAGCTGTCATCGGTGCAATTATAAACAATCCTCACTCACTTTTAAAGGTTTCGGAATTTTTGAGTGCCGATAATTTTTACAAACCGTCAAATAAGCTGATTTATGAAGCTATGTGTGCCTTAATGGGAAAAAATGTGCCGATAGATTTGCTCACTTTGAGTGAACATTTAAAATCAATTGATAAATTGGAGATGGCAGGCGGCAGACAGTACATAAATGAAATTGCCATTAATAATCCTACCTCTGCAAATATAAAATATTATGCAAATATAATTAAAGAATGTTCTGTCAAACGTTCTTTAATAAATGCAGGTTCAGAAATTATTGCAATTGCACATGAAAATTATCCCGTTGATGTTTGTATGAATACAGCGGAAAAAATGGTGTTCGATATAGCACAACAAAAAACTCTGTCTGAAATTTCATCGGTAAAAGACTTAATTGTAAAGAGTTTTCAGGACATAGAATACAGGTATAATCATAAAGATGAGCTTTTGGGTGTTGCAACCGGATTTTACGATTTGGATAATGTGACATTGGGATTAAGACCGTCGGATATGATAATTTTGGCGGCAAGACCGTCTATGGGAAAAACGGCATTTGCCTTGAATATCGCTCAACACGTTGCAACAAGAGTTAAAAAATCCGTTGCGGTATTTTCACTTGAAATGCCTAAAAGTCAACTGATGATTCGTATGTTGGCTACGGAAGCCGAAGTTGATGCAAAAAAAATCACCTCTGGTAATTTACAATCACAAGATTGGGACAGATTATCTCAGGCTATGGAAACTTTGCAGGATGCAAGTTTGTGGATAATTGATACGCCGGCTCTTTCCGTTATGGATATCAGGGCTCAATGCAGACGATTGATGATGGAAGTTAAAGATTTAAGTCTGATAGTTATCGATTATTTGCAATTAATGCAAGGAGATTCAAAATTTCAGAATGACAGAAATCAAGAAGTTTCAGCCATTTCAAGGGGGCTGAAAGCTCTTGCAAGGGAATTGAATGTACCTATAATTGTTCTATCTCAGCTTTCCCGTGCTTCCGAACAAAGAAGCGAAAAAGTTCCTATGCTTTCTGATTTGAGAGATTCGGGTGCTATTGAGCAGGATGCCGATATCGTAATGTTTATACACAGACCT
The DNA here is from genome assembly GCA_017444705.1 of bacterium. Taxonomy (GTDB): domain Bacteria; phylum Cyanobacteriota; class Vampirovibrionia; order Gastranaerophilales; family Gastranaerophilaceae; genus RGIG3525. Next base: position 4,594 of record JAFSWA010000005.1, on the reverse strand, counting down.
GAATATTACGACAACAAAGAAAATCCGAACCCTGAATTAAAAGGTAAGGCACAATTAATTATCGCAAAGCACAGAAACGGTGAAGTCGGTACTATTGATTTGTTGTTCCAAAACAATATTACAAAATTCAAAAATCCGAATAAAACTAATATTTTTTAATTATCTTAAAAATCTCAGCCAAACATAAATTGAACATAAGATTAAAGATACAAAAGTAATTAAAACACCGTATTTAAGATAATACATGAACGGAATTTTGTGACCTTTTGAGATAGCTGTTTCGGAAACAATTACGTTTGCGGCAGCACCGATTATTGTCATATTTCCACCCAAACATGCCCCCAAAGACAAACACCACCATAGCGGAAATGCAGCCTGAGTTCCCTCTATAACTGATATTTGTTGAATCAAAGGAGCCATGGTTGCTGTATAAGGGATGTTATCAATTATGCCAGATAAAATTCCCGAACCCCAAAGTATAACCATTGCCGTTAATGATTCGTTTCCGTTTGTTATGTCAATCAGCCACTGTGCCATAAGTTTTATTCCGCCCGAAGCTTCAAGTCCGCCTATTATTATGAATAAACCTATAAAAAAGAAAATTGTATTCCATTCGACATCTTTCAAAATTTCATCGGGAGTTTCAAATATCAAAAGAAAAGATGCCCCTAACATCGCACAAATATATGTTTCAATATGAGTAATATCATGGGTTATAAATCCCAAAATAACAAGCCCCAAAACCGTCATTGAACGTATCATAAGAGTTTTATCGGTAATTGTTTTTGAATTGTCTATATTTGCAACTTCTGCCATTTTTTCAGGTGTTGCAACAAAAGTTTTTCTGAACAAAAACAATAAAATCCCCATACAAACAAAATATATTACAGTAACAATAGGGGTTAATTCATTTAAAAAATCTAAAAAAGAAAATCCTGCACGGCTTCCGATAATTATATTCGGAGGGTCGCCGATTAACGTAGCAGTACCACCGATATTTGAGGACATTATTGTTGCGAGCAAAAGCGGAACAGGTGTCATTTCAAACTTTTTGGCTACAACAAAAATTACAGGCAGCATTAATATAACCGTTGTAACATTATCCAAAAATGCAGAGGTAAATGCTGTAAAAGCCGTCATTGCAAAGAAAACTTTAATAGGATGTCCTTTTGTTAACTTTAAAAGTTCATTTGCAATCCAAGTAAAAATACCGCTTCTTGAAGTAATATGAACAATTATCATCATGCTTACAAGCAAAAATATTACGTTAAAATCAACAAAATTTATAAAATAATCAGGGTTAATTACATCATGTCCTTTAACCTGAGAGACAAGCCCCAAAAGTATTGTAATACCTGCACCTAAAAGAGCTATTGTAACTTTCGGAATTTTTTCCAAAGCTATAAAAATGTAGGCAAATATTAATATTCCCGCAGAAAACATGACTGCATGAGAATGAATAAAATTCTGTATGCCAACCATAAAATTTAGCATTTCTCTCTCCTCGTTCCTGTATAATCAAGTTTAGTGTAACACAAAAATAAATATTACAAAAACAAAATCTTTTAGGTAAATAGGAAAGTTATTATAAAACTAAACCAAATGCTCTCTGACAGCCCTGACAGCCGCCTGAACCCTGTCATCAACACAAAGTTTTTGCAAAATACTGCAAACATGTGCCTTTGCCGTATGAACGCTTACAATAAGTTCTTTTGCAATTTCAGTATTACTTTTGCCTTTGACGAGCAACCGCAAGACTTCAACTTCACGTTCAGTAAGCTGAACTTTTTGTACTCCTGAATTTGATGAAAAGAAATCTAAATTTTCAGGTGCAGGAAGAGTATTTAAAACATAATCAGCAATATTAGGATCAAGCCAACAACCGCCCAAAGCAACATTTTGAATAACAAGAGCAAGTGTTTCAGGTGCAATATCTTTTAAACAATATGCTTTTGCTCCCGTACCCAGAGCCGCCAAAACTTCCTCTTCCTGACCATGAGAAGTTAAAATAATTATTTTTGTTTCAGGTGCAAATTCCAAAACTTTTTGAGTTGCCTCCAAACCGCTCATTCCCGGTAGTCCCAAATCCATCAATACAACATCCGGTTTCAATTTTTTAATTAACTCAATTCCTGTTTCAGCATCTTCTGCCTCACCGACAACTTCAAGTTTGTCAAATTCATTCAGTGCCATCCTAAGCCCGACTCTTGTTAATTTGTAATCCTCAACCAAAACAATTTGCGTTATTTTGTTTGTTTCCGCAATAGATTCCATCAATTTTCCTTTCTGTTTTTTTATTTTCTTTTATATTTTAATTATATTCATATATTTATTTTTGAATATTACCCAACAGGATAGTATATTTAAGCACTTTATTGTACTATTTGTCCAATATTTTGTCTGATTTTACCATTAAGATAAAGGTATGACAAATAGTACAATAAAATTAGTGCAAAAAAATATAAAGAAATTCAGGGAACAAAAGGGCTATACTCAACTAAAATTGAGTATATTAGCAAGTGTTTCCAAAGACTATATTACAGCAATTGAATTGGGGAAAAGAACACCAAGTATAAAAAGACTTGATATGATTGCAAAAGCATTGGGTATAGAAACTTACAAATTTTTTAAAAATGAAAGCTGAAATTTTCTTAAATCAAGAGTATATAAAAAGGCTATAACCCTTATTATATACGGGTTTTTTACTGTATAGTTTTGTTAAAAAAATAATAAAATTTGAAATTTAATTGTTTATAAATTTTTATTATAAGTGTAAGGAGAATGTAATAAAAGGAAGGTCAATTTAAAACAAAACGACGGATAAAAGAAAATTTTTACTCTCTCTCTCTCTCTTAATATCCTCGTGTTTATTTGATGTTTGTCATTTCTGGCAAACATTTTTTTTGCGTTTATTGCTAAAAGTTTTAAGTAAAAAATTTACAAATATTTTTTTGATTGGTTTTCACGTATAATATATTTGGAGGGACTATGAAAATAGCATATATCATGTCAGTATATAAAGATTTTGATTATTTGGCAAGAATCTTGAAAATGCTGAAAGAACCTTGGGCTGATTTTTATGTTCATATTGATAAAAAATCAAAAATTAATATAAAAAAATTTCAAAAAGAAAATAAATTGGAAAATGTAAATTTTATAAAAAGAATGAATGTTTTTTGGGGCGGGTTTACGCAGATTCAATCAACCATAAAACTTTTTAAAGCGGTAAGAAACTCAGGGAAAAAATATGACAGAATAATATTTATAACTGACGGAGAATTTCCTTATTGGTCAAATCAGAAAATTTATGATTTCTTTTCGGCAGAAGAAAATAAAGATAAGGAATTTATAGCTATTGCTATCGGAAATGAAAAAAAAGAGGGATTTGAAAGTGCAGAGTCAAGAGTCAATATTTATACTTTTTTTGACTGGCCGTTTTTAAAATTTTTTAACAGAGAGTCTGTTATAAACAGAATGTGGTTATTTAAACATTTGCAAAGAGCTTTTGGTTTTTACAGAAAATTGCTTCCTATAAAATATTACAGAGGCAATTCAAAATTTTATATTACTCAGGAATTAATGGAATATTTTTTGGATTATATAGAATTAAATCCAAAGGATTTTAAAAGTTTTAAACACGCAAACTGTGCTGATGAAGTTATTTTCCCAACACTTTTTATGAATTCAAAATACAAAGACAGGCTATGTAATGCTTTATACAGATATAATATTTGGGGAGATCATGCTCCTATTGTGCTTGATATTTCTCATAAAGATAAAATAATAAAAAAGAAACCTTTTATTGTTGCAAAACTGAATCAGGGTTATTCTGACGAGCTTTTTGAATTTTTGGAAAATAACAGATACGAAGAATAAAATTTAAAGATTATATTTTATTTTTTATATAGTTATCATATTCATTAAGAATATAATTTATTCTGTTTAATTTTTCTTTATTTTTCTTTCTTGACAGACCTAAGGTTATTATGTTCTGAGCTAATAAAAAGAATTTTTTTCTTTTTAGCGAAGGTATTTTTATTGTATAGGATAAAATTCTGTTTTCATTTTTTAGCTTTTCAATTTCTTTTTCTAATTTATTATTATCTTCCTCTGCTTTGTTTAAAATAGCGTCATACATTTTTTGTTCTTCTGAAAGATAAGTAACTTTTGGTGATTCAATAGTATTTTTAAGCCAATTTGTACAGCGGATTTTTTCTTCTACAATTTTTTTGTTGACAGAAGACCAATCAATATTAAAGTCTGTATAATTAAAGTCAATCATATCAAAAATAATATTATTTTTGATTTCGGGGAAAAGGGTTAATAGTGTTTTAAATCTTGAAAAACCGGGATAATTTTTTACTACGGAAATAAACGGAACATTATATATTATTGAAAATACACTACCATGAAAAGAGTCTGTTATAACAAATTCGGCATTTTTTATGTTATATAGCCAATCCTCAATTGTATCTTCTTTTTTTGCAAAAACAACATTTTTCACATTATATTTTTGACAAATATTTTCAATAATTAAATTAAATTCTTTGTTATTCGACCATAAGTTGTAACAGAAAATAAATTTCTCATTTTC
>JAFSWA010000065.1 GCA_017444705.1 bacterium | reverse complement strand
ATAAAAAAATATATGACAATGTGCATAAATTGTGCCGAATGCACAAAGTACTGTCCGAGTAAAATAGATACGGAAAAAATTAATAAAGCATTTGAAAAAGATTATATTTCTTACTCTTTTGACTTTTCAAGTTTATTCATTATTTTGAGATATATTTTTATATTTCTGTTCGACAGAAAAAAAGATATAAATAAATTACCCTTTAATAATAAAAGAATTTTATTATTAAAACCGAAAAATATTGGCGAAATTCCTGATATTTCGAATAAGGATAAATTTATAATTGCGGAAGAATTTGAATATCCGATAAAATTTGCATTAACTAACCCCGATTTATACAAAAAAATGTCAAAAGAACTTGTTAAAAATATTTTAACTTATAACCCCGACTGCGTTTATACAAACAGCCGGTTAATAAAACTGCAACTGTATATGGGGATAAAAAGCTCAAATATAAAAATGAAAATATTATAAAATTTTAAATAAAATGTTTACTTTTTTTTTAATAAATGGTAAAATGAACACAAGTTAGTGAATAAAAGGAGCGTATTATGGATGATAAGCAACAGATAATTGAATTATATAAAGAGTTTATGTACACAAAAGAAAATTTTGTAAGCCGATCATTTGCTACAAATAAATTTTATATTGTGGCAATAACATTATGTTTTGTTATAATGGCTGCATTAAAAGAATTTAATGTAGTTGACGGTTCGTTAACAGTTGTTGCGATAGCAATAGCAGGTTTTGCATTTTCTTTGCTGCTTTGGGCAAATCAGGATGCATATTCATATTTGTTAAGAATAAAATTTTCATCCGTAATTGATAAAATGGAAGAAAGTTTCTCTTTCCAACCTTGTATTGAAGAGAAAAAGGCTCTTATTGAAAATGCAAAGAAAAAGAAGAATTTTGTATTTGCAAATATTCAAAAAACATTTGCTCTTGTAACAATGGCTATTTTCCTTGCAACATTTGTATATGATTTTCTTCAATATTTTGTCAATAATATAAATTCATTAAATTTGTAATAAAATGTTTGAAAAATATACAGAAAGTGCTGTTGCAGCCATAACGTCGGCTCAGGATATATCTAAATTAATGAAGCACAATCGGGTTTATCCCGAGCATATTTTGTTAGGTCTATATCAAATAAAATATGGTATCTGTGCAAAGCTTTTTAACCTTTACAAAGTTAATTACAATGAATTGAAGCAAGAAGTTCAAAGGATTTTATACCCTAACAGAGTTTTAAATCCTGCCGGAAATCTTTTATTTGCAAGGGAATCAAGAGAAATTTTCAGAAAGATTTCTCATCTGTTAGACGAATCTTGTAATCCGTCTGTTTTACCGGAACATATTTTTCTTGCATTATTGAGTGAAAATGAAAGTGTAACAAAACTTTTAGGATTAAAAGGTTTCGATATTAATAATGCAAAAAATGTATTAACAAAGTTATTGATAAAGCCTGTTTCTTCAAAGTCTGTTCATCCGGAAGAATATGATGCTGAAACAGAAAATATGCCTTCACGTATTTTAACAATGCTTGATGAGGATAAAACAAAAGCCATATTTGAAAATGCATTAGCTAAACTTTCCACAACAGGCTATGAAATTTTAGGAACCGAGCAAATTGTTCAATCAATTTTGGATTCTAATTCCGAATTAAAAAATGTAATGCAGAGTTTCGGAATAACACTTGAAAATTATAATGATAAATTAAATAATATAAAATCAAGAAAAGATGAGTTTTGCGGCAGACAAATTATATTTACGCCTAATGCATTCAAATCAGTTCTTTTAGGCATAGAAACCGCAAAAGAACACGGTTCAGCGGAATTAAAACCGGAACATATTCTTCTCGGAATATTAAAAAATCGTTCGGGAATTGCCTACAATCTTATTAAATCTTTTAATATTGATGAAAAAGATTTATCAAATGTTATATTAAAATCACTTGAACATGAGATTAATGAAACTCTTGTTATACTAAGATTTGCAAAAGAAGAAGCCTTAAAATTCGGAACAAACATAGTGGGTTCTGAGATGATACTTCTTGGTATTATAATTGAAAGTTACGGAGTCGGTGCAAGAACACTTGAAAAATTAGGAATTACTCTTAATGATGCAAGAAATGAAGTAAGAAAAATAATCAAGAATGGTGACAGAGATTTTGATTCAGACCCCGGATTTTCCAAACGTGCAAAAAAAGTTCTGGAAATAGCATGGGAAAATGCACAAAAATATAATAAAACCTCAATAAATTCCGAAGATTTACTAATAGGTATAATTTCGCAAAAATCATGCGTCGCAATGCAGGTTCTTATAAATTTAGGTGCAGATACCATTGAAATCAAACAGGGTATTCTTAACGAATTGGCGAAAACTAATCAGTAATATTTTTTGAAATATATTCAAGCATCGGCATTAATGCTTTTGCTCTGTGGGAATGTGTGTTTTTTTCTTCTTCACTCATTTCAGCCATTGTCTTATTAAGTGACGGAACAAAAAATATCGGATCATATCCAAACCCGTTTGTTCCATAAGGTTCTTTTGAAATAACTCCGTCAATTCTTCCCGTTGAAGAAAATAAAACCTTTCCATCAGGGTTCACAAGTGTCATATTACACTCAAAAAAAGCACTTCTATCCGACTCTCCGTCGAGATTTAACAATACTTTCTCTATTTTTTTTTCAGGGGTAGGAGCATATCTTGATGAAAATATTCCAGGAGCACCGCCAAGAGCATTTATGCAAAGTCCCGAATCATCAGCAAGTGCAATTTTACCTGTCAATTTTGCCGCCTCATACGCTTTTATGTATGAATTTTCTTTAAATGTACTTCCTGTTTCCTCAGGGTCAAAGCCTTTTCCGACAAGTGCAAGTTCAAAATTTATATCTTTTGCAATATCTTTTATTTCCTGTAATTTATGCGGATTTGATGTCGCCAAAACTATTTTCATTATTTGCCAAACCTTCTTTTTCTGTTTTGAAATTCCATTATGCAATTAATAAGAGATTCGTCATTAAAATCCGGCCAAAATTCCGGTACTACAATTATTTCAGAATAGGCTATCTGCCACAAAAGATAGTTGCTGATTCTTTTTTCTCCCCCCGTTCTTATTAATAAATCAGGATCAGGAATCCCTTTTGTATAAAGATTTTCACTAATTATATTCTCTGTAATTTTTTCAGACGGAATTTTCTTTTCAATAATATTTTTAATTGCCGTTGTTAATTCGTTTCTGGAACCGTAATTAAACGCAATATTAAGGTTAACCCCTGTATTATTTTCGGTCAAAAGTTGTGCATCTGTAATTATTTTCTGCATTTTATCCGATAATTGCGAAATATTTCCGATAAATCTTATTTTGACATTTTCTTTGTGCATTTCATCAATTTGAGTTGCGAGCGTTTCACAAAGCAAATTCATCAAAAATTTAACTTCATCTGCTGTTCTTTTCCAGTTTTCAGTCGAAAAAGCATAGACGGTAAGATATTTTATGCCATAATCATCAAATCTTCTGACAATATTTTTAAGAGAATCGACTCCTGCTTTATGCCCCATTGGAGAAGGAAGATTTTTCTCTTTTGCCCAACGCCTGTTACCATCCATTATTATTGCAATGTGTTTCAGTCCGCATTCTTTCGCTATATCTTTAATATTTTCTGTTTTTATAAGTGTTTTCATAATATCCTTATTTTTCGTCAAAACCAAAATCAAGAGTCTTTGCACCGGCAACAATATCACTTGTTGAAATTATATCAACTCCGCATTGGGCAATTTTCCTGACCGTTTCAAGTTTTACGCCGCCGCTTGCCTCTATTAAAGCTTTTCCTTTAATCAACATTACACACTCTTCCATTTCATCATACGACATATTATCAAGCATTATAATATCGGCACCCGCTTCAAGAGCCTCTATAACTTGTTCTTGGGTATCACATTCAACTTCGATTTTATGCGTGTGAGAAATATTTTCTCTTATTTTTTTTACCGCATCTTTAAGTGATGAGGCAAATGCAATATGATTATCTTTAATCATTACACAGTCTGAAAGATTAAACCTATGCATACAGCCGCCGCCGACTTTTACGGCATATTTTTCAAACATTCTGAACCCGGGAGTAGTTTTTCTCGTATCGGAAATTTTTGCATTTGTTCCATGTAATTCTTTGACATATTGTGCTGTTTTCGTTGCAATTCCTGACATTCTTTGAATATAATTAAGAGCCGTTCTTTCTCCTGTCAAAAGAAATCTCGCCGAACCCGTAACTTTTGCAATCCTTTCACCTTTTTTAATTCTGTCACCGTCTGTATGATAAATCTCAAATTCAATCTTATTTGAAAGAATTTTAAAAACTCTTTTAAAAACATCTATTCCGCACAAAACACCATCTTCTCGTGCATTTAGATACAAGGTTTTTAAATCTTTATTTGTCACCAAAAAATCCGTTGATATATCGCCAAACCCTATATCTTCTTTTAAAGCATTTTTTATATGCTCATCAATCATAAAATTATGAAGTAAATATTTCGCCATTATTTTCTATCCCTCTTTTTATATATGTATGTTCCGCTTCTTCTTTCTGAAAAGGAAAATCTTCTCTATAATGCGAACCTCTTGATTCTTCTCTGTTTAATGCACTTTCTGCTATTAATTTTGAAACCGTAATCATATTTGCCAATTCATACTCTTCTTTATTTGAACAAACCCCGTCTGAGTTAAATTCCTTCTCTATGTCCGCTATTTCATTTAAAGCTTTTTTTAGAGTAATTTGTGAACGAATAATTCCTACATTATTCCACATTATATTTTTAAGTCTTGTTTTTAATTCATATATATTAGTTTTTTGAACTTCGTTTTCATAATCGGTCTGCTGATATTTTTTCATTATGTTAAGGACTTTTTCATCAATAATATCAGAACATGTAAAATTATAATCTTTAAGACTTTTAACTAAATTATCAGCCATTACAACACATTCTAAAAGCGAATTACTTGCAAGCCTGTTTGCACCGTGTAAACCGGAGGATGCAACTTCTCCTATTGCGAATAGACCGTCAAGGTTAGTTTTTCCGTTTGCATCTGTTTCTACTCCACCCATAGAGTAATGTGCAGCAGGCGAAACGGGTATTAAATCTTTTGAAATATCAATATGATTTTCTAAACACATATTGAAAATCGTAGGAAATCTTTTTTGCAAAAATTCTTTTGAATGATGAGTAATATCAAGATACATATTATGATATTTTAAATTCTGCATTTCGCTATAAATAGCTCTTGTAACAATATCTCTTGTTGCAAGTTCCTTTCTTTTGTCATATTTAGCCATAAATTGATTCCCGTCAAGGTCAACCAATTTTGCCCCTTCCCCTCTCAGTGCTTCCGAAATAAGAAAACGATTATTATATTTATCAATCGCCAAAGAAGTCGGATGAAATTGCATAAATTCCATATCACGAAGTTTTGCCCCTGCTCTGTATGCAATAGCTTGCCCGTCAGCAGTTGCAACATAAGGGTTCGTAGTATATTTATATAATTGTCCCATTCCTCCTGTTGCAAGGATTACACATGAAGAAATAACAGCTTCGTAAGAACAATTTTGACTATTATATATTATTGCACCCTTTATACGCTCTGTTTTATCTTTTAACAGCTCAATCGCCATTGTGTTTTCATAAATAGAAATATCGGATTTATTTTTTACAGCGGACAATAATCCGCTTTCGATACCAAATCCGGTTGCATCTCCTCCGCAATGAAGAATCCTCGGCACTGAATGAGCACCCTCTAATGTAAATTTAAGATTGTTGTTTTCATCACAATCAAATTTAACTCCGTAGGAAAGAAGTTTTTCAACAGCATAACAAGAGTTAGTCGAAATGTTTTCAACAGTGCCGAATTCACTCAAACCGCAGCCTGAAACAAGAGTATCTTTAATATGCGATTCAACCGTATCTTTTTTGTTATCTTCCATGACGGCAACCATTCCGCCCTGAGCATGCTTTGAACTGCCCTCGTCAAGTTTTCCTTTTGAAATAATTAGAATACCGTCATGGAGATTTTTATATTTTGATAACTCTAATGCGGCAAAGAGTCCAGCTATTCCGCTTCCGATTATTAATGCCGAATATTTTGATTTTTTCATTTATTTGAAAACCTTCTTTACATTATTTTATAACAAACAAACAAAAAAATTTTGAACAGCGATATTTAATTCAAATTTGTTTCATTTCCTATTGAGGGAAGTCTGCCCGCATATTCAATCGCAATACGGGAAATATCGGTTGAAAAATATACAACTTCCAATATAAGCTGACTGTTTATAAGTACCTTATCATTATATTCCATAGTATCAATGTTTAAAACTTCAAATTCAACAAAGTCATCCCCGACATACAAAATTTTCCCGTACTCGGCAGTCGTTCCCCAATTCATAAAAACGATGCTTCTCTCAAACTGTTTTAATTTATCTGCTAATCTCATTTCCTATCCTCATTAAACATTATTGCACACTAATTTTTTTCGGGCAATATTTATTTATTCAATATGCTACGGCAAATATTTCCGAATATTTAAAAGGTGCGGATACACTGCACCTTTTAAATTAATAATTACTCTGTAAAAATTAATTCTACACTGATTTGTTCTTTTTGCAGATTATCTAAAAGATAGTTTGTAATTTTTTGCAAATCGAAAATTTTAATAATAATAAACAATTTAATCTTATTTTCCATTTTTTGCTCCTTTCTTTTCTATTTTATGACACTTATAACAGAATTTGTTTAACGTATTTCCCGCTAAGCTTTTTTAATGTAAATTTTTATTAAGAAAAAATGAATAATATGCACTAAAATGTAAAAATTATATCAAGATAATTTGAAAATTTCTGTTTTTGAAGTAGAATAAAAAGAGTAAGTTTTACACTTAAAAAGGTGAGAAAAATGGCATTAACATTTCAGGAATTGATATTAAATTTATCAAAGTATTGGTCGGACTTCGGGTGTATTATTCAACAGCCTTATGATATAGAAAAAGGTGCGAGTACGATGAACCCTGCAACATTTTTAAGAAGTTTGGGACCTGAACCATGGAATACCGCAATGGTTGAGCCTTGCAGACGACCTACCGATGCAAGATACGGCGAAAATCCCAATCGTTTGGGACATTATTTCCAATATCAAGTTATTTTGAAACCATCACCGGATAACGCACAAGAGCTTTATTTAAAAAGTTTGGAAGCAATGGGTATAGATTTAAGCAAACACGATTTGAGGTTTGTTGAAGATAACTGGGAATCCCCGACTTTGGGTGCCGCAGGCGTTGGCTGGGAAGTCTGGCTTGACGGTATGGAAATTACGCAGTTTACATATTTCCAACAGGTCGGCGGAATTGAAGTTAAACCTGTTGCATTAGAAATTACTTACGGTTTAGAGAGAATTGCAATGTATCTTCAAAATGTAAATTCCGTATTTGATGTTATGTGGAATAAAGAGCTGAAATACGGGGAAATTTATCTTCAAAACGAAATTGAACAATCAAAATACAATTTTGAATATTCAAATGCAAAGACTTTGTTTACTATGTTTGATTTATTTGAGCAAGAAGTTAAAAATTGTCTTGATGCAAAATTGGTACTTCCGGCTTATGATTATGTCTTAAAATGTTCACATACTTTTAATCTTCTTGATGCAAGAGGTGTAATAAGCAAAGATGAACGTATTAACTATATAAACAGAGTTCGCACGATGGCGGCAGGGGTTGCAAAGCTCTATGTTGAACAAAGAGAAAGTTTGGGTTTCCCGCTTTGCAAAACAAAATTGTCTGTTTAATATTACGATTGGATTTCCCGATAAGAATCTTTAAGTAAAGGAAAAAGATGGCTGATAAACACTACCGAGCAACATTTACAAAAAAATTTATTGAAAACATTACAAAAGTCAGAAACCCTGATGAACTGATTTCAAGTGCCAAAGGAGCAGGACTGCAAAAAACTTTGGGCGTAAAAGAGCTGATAATATTAGGTATAAGTGCAATTATCGGCTCGGGAATATTTGCGGTTGTCGGAGTAGCGGCGGCAAGAGCTGACGGAACGGGTGCGGGTCCTGCGTTAATGCTTTCTATGGTAATTGCGGCAATTGCTTGTGTATTTTCGGCACTTTGCTATTCTGAATTTGCTGCTATGATTCCTGTTGCAGGCGGTGCTTATATCTATACATTTTCTACAATGGGTGAATTTGCAGCGTGGATGGTCGGCTGGGTTTTAATGCTTGAATTTGCAATAGCGGAAATTGCAGTTTCTTGTGCTTGGTCAAATTATCTTGTGGATTTTTTGGGTAAATTCCCGATTTTACCTCAATGGCTCAGTCATCCGCCGGTTTGGCTTGTTAGCGACCCGTCGTCGCTTTCAAAAATGATATCTGACGGGGCTGTTGCGGCAAGCTCTATTCCGACATTTTTCGGAATACCTTTTACAATAAATATTCCGGCGATTATAATTGTTTTGTTCACAACATGGATTTTGACAAAAGGAACCAAAGATTCGACCGTTATGGCTACTGTTATGGTAATTATAAAAATTGCGGTAATTTCTTTGTTTGTTGTAGCAGGTATGTTTTTTGTTCAGCCTGATAACTGGACCCCGTTTGCTCCGCACGGATTTAAGGGTATATTTAACGGAGCATTTACAATATTTTTTGCATATATCGGGTTTGATGCTCTTGCAACTACCGCAGAAGAATGTAAAAACCCTCAAAAAGATTTACCGATAGGTATAATCGGCTCATTAATTATCACAACAATTATTTATGTATTAATTGCATTTGTGTTAACCGGTATGCAAGATACAAGCGGGGTTGTTCCCGATGCTTTCTTAAAAGCTCCGATGGCATATGTAATGAGTAAAAACGGAATAAATTGGGCAGGATATTTAATTTCAATAGGCTCAATTGCGGGATTGACTTCGGTTGTTTTGGTTATGCAGTTAGCCGCAACAAGAATTTTGTTTGCAATGAGCAGAGATAACTTTTTACCGAAATCTTTACAGACTCTTCACCCGAAATTCAAAACTCCCGCATTATTAACATGGATAGTCGGTGCAGTGGCTATAATAGGGGTTTTGTCCTTAGATTTGAATGTAGCGGCTGATTTATGCAATTTCGGAACATTAACTTCGTTTATAGTTGTTTGTGTAGCGGTTTTGATTTTAAGAAAGACTCAACCTGACAGACCAAGACCTTTCAAAGTACCTTTTTCACCGTGGTTTCCAATAATGGGAATACTTTGCTGCGGAGGATTAATGTTATGCAAAATGATTGAAACGTCAATGGCAACGCTTTTGTTTCCGGTATGGCTCGGTGCGGGTGCGTTGATTTACTTCCATTACGGATATAAGAAAAACAGAATAATAGAAATTTATGATACATTCAAAAACAGAAACGACACAAGGAGCAATAATGAACCAATTAATAACTAACCTTTTAAAGAAGAAAAGTACAGATGAGCTTTTATCTGCCGGTAAAAAATCCGAGCTTAAAAAAACTCTCTCAATTTTCGACCTTATTGTAATTGGTGTCAGTGCTGTGATAGGCGTAGGTATTTTTGCCATAATCGGACCTGCTATTCAGGGCGGACCTGAGAGTGTCGGTGCCGGACCCGCTATTATAATTTCAATGTTATTATCTGTTATTGCTTGTGTTTTTACAGCACTTTGCTATTCGGAAATTTCTGCAATGCTCCCGGTTGCAGGGAGTGCTTATACATATACTTATGCCACAATGGGAGAATTTGCAGCATGGCTTGTCGGCTGGGTTTTAATGCTGGAATATTCTATCGGAAATATTACAATTGTAAGTTCATGGACTAACTATTTAACGACATTTTTAAAAGGTTTTCAAAATTTACCGTCATTCATTACAAATTTTCCGATATGGTTAAGAATGGATTATCGTTCTATCGCAGAAATGTGTAATAAATACGGAATTGATATTCACGATAAGATACCGTTTTTATTTGATAAAATACCTTTTGCACTAAATTTACCCGGAATATTAATGGTTATTGCGTTAACATTACTGCTTGTAAAGGGTGTTAAAGAATCCACAAGATTTGCAAGTATTATGGTGGGAGTAAATTTAGTTATAATTATGTCATTTATAATAATCGGAGCTTTTAATGTAAATCCCGAAAATTGGATTGTAAAACCTGACAGTATATTCCCTTTCGCTGCAAACGGCATTGACGGAATTTTAATGGGTGCATTTTTAATATTCTTTGTTTATATTGGGTTTGATGCTGTTTCAACCGTAGCAGAGGAAACAAAAAATCCTCAAAGAGATTTACCTATCGGGATTTTAGGTACATTGTTAATTTGCACATTGATATATATGGGCGTTGCACTTGTACTTTGCGGAATTGTTCCCTATGGACAAATTGACAACAACGCACCGCTGGCACATGCAATGATTTATGCTAAACATTTTTGGTTGGCAAAAATATTTGCGGCAGGTGCGGTTTGCGGATTAACATCTTGTCTTTTAATTTATCAGTTAGGTTCAACAAGAATTCTTTTTGCAATGAGCAGAGATAACTTTTTACCAAAAGTTTTGAGAAGTGTTCATAAAAAATACAGAACACCTCATGTTTTGACTTGGACAGCTTGTATAATAGTAGTTTTAAGTTCACTTTTTTTAGACTTAAACATTTCGGCTGAACTTTGTAACTTTGGTGCATTTACCGCTTTCATAGTAATTTGTATCGCCGTATTAATATTGAGAAAAACTGACCCTGACAGACCAAGACCTTTTAAAGTTCCGTTTTCACCGCTATTTCCGTTACTCGGCATTTTCTGTTGCGGCGGACTAATGCTGTATAAAATTTTACATAATGTAAATACTATAGCAACTTCAGCCGTTTTATTTCCAGTTTGGGTTTTAATTGGTGTTTTGATATATGCAACTTATGGTTATCAAAATAACCGTTCAGCAGAGCAGAAAAAACAAATGCTTGCCGATAAAGCAGCTAAAATCAAAGAAAATATCTGATATGTATTTACTTGAAATTTTATTAAAAATGCTTATAATATAAATATGAAAAAAAAGCTGTTAATAACATTATTTGTACTATTAGGACTTTGTAATCCTGTTTTTTGTGATTATTTGCAAGACGATATTGACCTGCGACCTGCAAAGACCGTTTATTTGCCAAAAGGTACTTTTATAAAGGTTACGAATATTAAAGAAATGTCCTCTCAGTTTCTTGATGAGGGAGACGAAGTTGCTATGATGAGTACCTTTGATGTATATATAGGCGAGACTAATGTTATTCCGCAAAAATCAATATTCTTCGGCACGGTTGAAAAAATAAGAGAACCCGTTCAAGGTACAAATGCCGCTATAATAATAAAAATGGATAAGTTCACGACTCCTAACGGTATGACTTATGATATAAACGGTTATATTTCACCAAACGGTACTGATTTATTTATTGGCGGGGAAAGAACAGCACCTTTGTATTATACAAAAATGCCTCATTATACCCATTGGAAAATGAACAGATGGAAAATAGGGGCTTCTCAATATTGTGAAACAAATACAAGAATGTACGGGGTTCATACGACAATCCGACCCGGTGCCGAGTTACTTTTGGTTTTGCAAGAAAATTTTGATTTATTACAATAAAAAAAGAAAAGAAAAAAAGGGAATATTTAATGAAAAAAATAAAAATTTATCTGTTATTAATCGCAGTATTTTCTGTGACTTTGTCGGCATTCGGAACTCAAAAGTTTTTTGAATCAAAAACAAAAGTTCCGCCAAGCCCTATTTATAATAATACAATTATGGTTCCGAAAGGTTATATTTTAAATGTTTCAGTAAAAAATAATATTGATGCGGACACGATTTCAGTAGCGGATAATTATGATGTTATTTTAAAAACGGATTTCATCTACAAAGGTATTGTAATTGCACCAGAAGGCAGTATTATAAAGGGAAAAATCACAAGAATAAGAGACGATAACAAAACTAAAAAAATAAATATAAAATTTACGAATATAATTTCGCAAAACGGAATGAATCTTCCCATTTCAGCAGTTTTTACGGAAGAAGCTAAATCCGGTTTTATTAATCTCAATGAAACAGATAAAATATTTGAAAATAGCGAAAGCAGTATTATAACAAAACAACCGGTTACATATATTGCAATTCACTAAATTATCCTTTTGTAACACCATGTGTCGAATTTGTTATTACATTTTTTTTTTGTTAATATATTCATATAGATTTTAGGGGATAGCATGACTTTAATCGGGAATAATGACGGAGTTCAATCAAAACAAAAATATACAGATTTTGAATTACCTGCAACGGTGAGAAATTCTAATGAAAGCGTATCTCTTTTTACGGCATTTATAATTTCTCTGATTTTGCATCCCTTAGTACTGGGCGTATTAGCGTTAACATTATTTATTCTCAGCCTATTGGGAATAAATCTTACAATGCTTCAAAAGCCGAATGTTCCGATGAAAGACATAGAATTTGTTTTAGTAGATAAAGAACAGGCACCCATAAATAAAAATACAAGATTCAGAGCTGACAGAAATTCAAGAGCCGGCGGAAAGCATGACCCAAACAGGCTTGTTTCAATGCCCAGCCCTGACCCTAAAACATTACCGAAGCCGAAAAACGGAGGTTCTGCACCAAAGACAACAAATAAGAAAACTGAGAAAAAGGCTCAACAGCCTACATCAACAGTAAAAGATAACAAAAAGCCTGATAACTCAGCACCGGCACCAAAAAACAAACCGAATGTTCCTGAGGCTCCAAATCCTATGGCACCAAGGCCGTCAACAAAACCGGCAGCACCAAAGACAACAACAAAACCTCAAACATCTTTTGTAATACCAACATCCAAAAGTAATATACCGCCTGCAAACATGCCATCAGGAGGTCCTGTTACTAAGTCCAATAAATCAGGTATAGGTACCGGGACAGGAACAGGAGGAACAGGAAAAGCTAATCCGAGTTTCTCTCCGAGTGCATCATCAGGAAATTTGGGCGGAAACGGAAGATTTTCAGGCTCAGGTTCAGGTTCGGGAACAGGGACATCAAGCGGAACCGGCAATATAGGAAATCCCGGTCCCGGGAATCCAAACGGTACACCCGGAATAGATGCGGTTAAACAAGCAGATTTCGGACCATATATGAGAGAATTGCAAAGAAGAATAAAAATGAATTGGGATCCGCCAAAAGGTAATGAATCCAAGAGAGTTGTGCTTTTATTCTCTATTGCAAAAGACGGCAGATTACTCGGAGTCAAAGTATTAAAATCATCGGGTTTGCAAGCCGCAGACAGAGCCGCAGTTTCGGCGGTGGAATTAACGGCACCGTTTAAACCTTTGCCGTCCGAATACAAACGAAACAGTGTTGATATTCAATTTACATTTGATTACAATGTTTTTGGAGTATCAGGATATTAAGAGATATAGATAACAGATAAAGCGAGGATAAAATTATGGAATTATTGTTAGAATCAATTAAAATGGACTGGGCGGTACTTTTACCGATTTTCATTTGTTCGTTGTTAGTTATTGCGGTTGCAATTAACAGAATCTTTTATTACAAAAAAAATAAACGTGATGTTCAAATATTCATTCCGAAATTACAAAAAGAATTAAGACGTAAC
This sequence comes from bacterium, assembly GCA_017444705.1. Lineage (GTDB taxonomy): Bacteria > Cyanobacteriota > Vampirovibrionia > Gastranaerophilales > Gastranaerophilaceae > RGIG3525. The sequence goes on along the minus strand of JAFSWA010000065.1, from coordinate 425 downwards.
AATCTTGACGGGGCACACAATTTGAGTATTCAGTTGGGCGGAATTATCGGTGACGTTACGGAAGAAGCGGTAAGAATTTTCAATGAGCAACGTTCAGGTTTTTCAAGAGCATTTGATATTTCGGCAAATTTAGCGACAAGAAAACTTGAATCACATTTGACAGTTCTTGCGACAATCGGTGGTGTTGCTCCATTCTTAGGTTTGTTTGGTACAGTTGTAAGAATTTTGTTAACATTCAATATTCTTGCTGACGCAGGAAATCAGGCTGCAACCGTTGCCTCAGGCATAGGCTCCGCATTGATAGCTACAGCTTTCGGTTTAGGAGTCGCTATTGTTGCGGTTATTCTTTATAACTCATTTCAATCAATAGTAAAAAGATTTGAAGACGATTTTCAATTAATTAAACTTCTTTTCCTGAGTTTTGT
>JAFSWA010000064.1 GCA_017444705.1 bacterium | reverse complement strand
TTTATACTTATAATCTGACTTTATATCAGCACTTACATAACCTGTTCTTATTAAATGATTATTAATAAAAGTTTTGTTATCAAGATATACATATCCTTGAATACAATTTTTCTCATCATATTTTTCTTTATCAAATTTTAAATAAATACGTCTTTTATGAAATTTATTATTTAAAAAATCTATTGCTTTTTCTTCATATTCCTCTTTTGGAATAACACCAATCAGTTTTACTTCCAATCCGTTACTTAAAACTATTTTGTTGGGTTTAAGCACAGTTTTAACAGTATATAATTCGTCTTTTTTAGGATTATTTTTATCTATTTTTGAGCCGAATTGTAATTTTTTTATATCGATTTTTTTATCTATTTTGTGAGGATCTTTAAATATATAAGGCAAATTATCAAAAGTAAAAGAAGATATTGTATTATCTTCAACAAAATTGATTTTTGCATCATCAAATATTGATAATTGATTATCAGATAATTTATTTTTTATAATTTCTTTAAAATCTCTGTTTATTTCGTATCCTATGGTATTTCTGTTTAAATTTTTTGCGGCAAGAGAGGTTGTTCCCGAACCTAAAAATGGGTCAAAAACGGTTTCTCCCACAAAGGAAAACATTTTTATTAATCTTTTTGGCAACTCTTCCGGAAACATTGCAATATGTTCTGTTTGTTTTACTCCGTTAAAATTCCAGTGAGAAGAAAAATATTTACCCCATTCTTCTTTTGTCATTTTTGACATTTCTTTTTGTTCAGGTCTAATTTTTGGCGGATTTCCTAATTTTTTAAATAACAAAATAAATTCATAATCCATTTTGAGAATACCATTTCTTGGATATGGGAAACTTCCCATTACAGCCCCACCGCCGGATGTATTCATCGTGGTAGCTTTTTGCCAAATAATTGCACCCATATAATCCATTCCCAAATTCTCACAAAACTTTATTATTTCCGTACGTATAGGGATAACTTTATATCTGCCGTAATATACAGAACGTGCAAATTGGTCTCCTATATTTATACACATTCTGCAACCGTCTGATAAAACTCTATAACACTCTTTCCAAACCAAATTAAGGTTATTTATATAATCCTCATAACTATCATTAAACCCTATTTGATTATCGACACCATAATCTTTTAATTGCCAATATGGAGGAGACGTTACTATAAGTTGAACTGATTTATCTTTTATTTTATTTAGACAGCGACTATCACCAAAGATAATATTATGTTCGGTCATTCATTCTCCTTACAAAAATATTTTAACTATTCCAAAAATTTAAGTCAATAATTGTAATAAAGATTATTATTTGGTTTTTTAATAATTTTTTGGTTCTACCATAAAGAAAGATTCGGGATGGTCACAAACAGGACATTTTTTCGGTGATTTTTTACCTGTATATCTGAACCCGCAATTTCTGCATTCCCATACAACTTCGTCTTTCTTTTCAAAAACTTCCTCTTTTTCAATATTGGTATATAACTTTTTATATCTTTCCTCGTGAGCCTTTTCAATTTGTGCAACAAGAGTAAAAAGTTTTGCAATTTCCGTAAAACCTTCTTCTTCAGCTGTTTTTGCAAACGAAGGATACATATCCGTCCATTCATAATTTTCTCCCTCAGCCGCATCTTTTAAATTCGTCAAAGTGTCGGCAACTGAACCGCCATGAAGCAATTTAAACCATATTTTAGCATGCTCTTTTTCATTATCGGCAGTTTCCTGAAAAAGTGCAGCAATCTGTTCATAACCGTCTTTTTTGGCTTTTGAAGCATAATAAGTATATTTATTTCTCGCCTGAGATTCTCCCGCAAATGCTGCAAGCAAATTTTTTTCCGTTTTAGATCCTTTTAATTCCATAACTGACTCCTTTTATCTATACATAAAAATAATACAATAAAACTATATTTTTACAATAAGCGGACTATACAATTATTTTAAACTCATTGCGTTTTCAATTTCGGCAATAATGAGTTTAATTGCAGAAATTTTATTCTCCGCCTGAGTAACAGGACGACCGACAACCATATAATCAACCCCTGATTTAATTGCATCTGTCGGAGTAACAACTCTTATTTGGTCATCCACAACAGACCATGTCGGACGAATAGCCGGACAAATAATAACAAAATCCTCACCCATGTGCTTTCTGATTTCTTTTGCCTCGGAAGCCGATGCCAAAACCCCGTCAAGCCCGACTTCTTTTGCGACTTCGGCTAAATTTAAAACATACTCTTCTAAACTTTTATCAACTCCTAATTCAGTTGTGAGAGTCTTTTGTCCGAAACTTGAAAGCAAAGTAACACCTATAATAGTAGGCTCCGGCATGTTATATTTTTTTGCATACTCTTTTGATAGTTTAACCGTTGTACTGAGCATTTTTGAACCGCCTGAGGTATGAACATCATAAAAATCAACCCCGTGATTTAAAAGATTAACACAAGCTCTCGCAACAGTATTGGGAATGTCATGGAATTTACCGTCAAAAAATGCTTTTGCTCCATGCTCTTTTATCATTTCAATAGGTTTAAATCCGCAAGAGGTAAAAAGCTGCAACCCGACTTTAAAGTAACCCGTATAATCTTTCAATTCTTCAACAAGTTTTTCTGCCTCTTCCATAGTATCCACATCAAGTGCAAGAATAATTCTTTCTTTCGCACTCTGCGGTTTGTTAAATTTCATTGTCCTCTATCCTCAATACAAAAAAATTAATTATTTCCTAACTCATTCATAACCGCAACAACAGCATCACCATAGTCATAGCCCTGTGCGACCAATGCATCGATATATGTATTTACAGCATGTGCATAATGATATTTTGATTGAAATTTTCTCATATCAGTATCAAAATTGTCCATTTTAACAGAACTGCGACCTGCGGCACCCGTACCCATATCTGCCTTTTTTGCACCACGGAATGAAAGTCCGTTCTGAGCTTCCTGTTGTATAGATTGTGCTGTTTCTTCTTTTTGAATTTTTTGTGTTTTTTTCAAGCCATTATTCATACCGGCCTGAATTTTGTCAAAATCAGGTGTCATTTTATCTCCATTTCGTGTTTTTACTTATATCTTCGGGGGTTCAATTTTTGACCCTCTTATATAACAATCAACGAAAAATTTTTTTGCTACTTTTTTCTAAAATTCCCCAAATTTGTTACATTTCTTTACATATTATATAATGCTTAAATATATTATATCTTTTTTTTAAAATTATGCAACAAAATTTTTCATTAAAAGTAATATTTTCTCTTTTGTCCAAAAGAAAAGCCCGATTGGAAAATCGGGCATTTTTTATTGGGAGTATTGTATATTATTAAAAAATTGTTGCAAATGAAAGAAAATACTCTTTTATAGTGTTGAAGAATATAGGCAAAATGAAATAAATAATTGCCGCACCCAAAACAGGTTTAAAAAGAAAGCTGAGTTGGAATACGTTTACTTGCGGTGCTGTTTTTGAAATTAAGCCAAGAATTATATCCTGCCCTAATGTCGCAAGAAGTACCGGCGATGCTATTTGAAGTCCGAAAAACAGAATATTGCCCGTTATTTCAGATAAATGCTGAACTGATGCCAACTGTTCGAGAGGAATTGCACTTCCATACATAGGAAATACTTCAAAAGAACGCAAAAAAGCCTCTATCAGCCAATAAACACCGCCTATTTCAATAAAAATAATTATACCTAAAAGTGCGAATAATTTACCCAAAATAGAAACCTGTGATTGACTTGTCGGGTCAAGAACCATTGCAGATTGAAGTCCCATTTGCATATTCATAATATCCCCTCCGGCAGCAACAACCTGAATAATACAGTTTGCGACAAAACCTATTAACGCTCCGCAAATGTAATTAACCCCTATACTAAATACCAAACTGACTCCATGCGGCGGCAGGGACGGGTGCATAAAGGTTGTGAAGATAATTGTCAATAAAAGGGCTATTGACAGTTTTACCATATTAGGAATTTCACTTCTGTTCAATACGGGAGCAAATCTTACAAACCCCGCCATTCTTGCAAAAATGGCAATACCAGCACCCAAAGCTACATTAAGCTCGGGTAATTGAGTTGATAAAGCATCTACTACCGCTAATCCCATTATCTTGTTGTCCCTTTCATAATTTTATTTTTTTCAATTAAATTAGGAGTGGGATTATTTGTTCTTGTTGAGGGAACATATTTTACTTTTCCCTGATTATCAATAAAATTATTTTTATCAGGATGTTTCATAATATATTCAACATTTCCCTGTTCTGTCATTTCGGATGTAAAAGGTTTTGTATATTTATAATAATTTGAATCAATAACATAATCATCTTGACTCGGAACAACCTGAAATGCCATATTTGTACCCTGAACAATAAATTCTGTTAATAGTTTTACATAACCGACACCAAGTATAATAATAACGAGAAAAACTCCTACAATTTTCGGTGCGGCAGCAATTGTTTGTTCCTGAACCTGAGTAACAGCCTGAATAATACCTACAACAAGACCTATGCCGGCCGCAGTTAATACACAAGGCATTGAAATCATAAGCATTATGACCATACCTTTACCCATATATTCCATTAATAATTCCATTGTTTCACCTCTAATTAAAACTTTGTACCAAGCCCTGAACGATTAGCGACCAACCGTCCACCGCAATAAATATCAGCAGTTTAAACGGCAGAGATATAATAGTCGGTGATAACATAAACATACCGAGAGCTAACAGAATGTTCGCAACAACAAGGTCAAGAATAATAAACGGTACAAATATCAAAAATCCTATTTCAAAAGCGGTTTTTAATTCTGATATTATGTATGCCGGTGCCGCTTCCCAAAGAGTAACCTCTTCAACACTTTGTGCAGGTCTGCCTTTTGAAAGTTTTATAAAAAACTCCAAATCCTGTTCTCTTGTTTGTTTTAACATAAATTCTTTAAGAGGTTTTGATCCCTCTTGAATTGCCGCAACCATATCTCCGTTTTTTTGGTACGGAACAGAACCCATTTCCCACATTTGAGAAAACACGGGCCCCATACTGTAAAAAGTAAGAATAATTGACAAACCTACCAAAACCATTGACGGCGGTACTTGTTGCGTACCGAGAGCCTGTTTTAATATTGAAAATACTATCGAATATCTCAAAAAACTTGTCATACAGCAAAATACAAACGGCAAAAGCGAAAATACCGCCATCACAAGTAATAATTGAAATACAGGATTTAAATCTCTTAATATGCTATCCATTTTTTTAATTCCTTATTTTTCTATCCCCTTGAAACTTCAAGTTTTCTTAAAATTTCTCTCATAAACGGTTGTTTTTTCATGTTTACTGATTTTATGTGACTTAATTTTGATTCGCCAAATTTTATTGTTTCCGTTTTCAGTGCGGAAGTACCCAAAACCGCATTATTAAGATTTTTCAAAACAGGTTTGTTTTCCGGTTCGGAAATTAACTTGTTTGGTTTGTTCAACTTAATAACATTATCAGGTAAACTTATTTTTTCTTCTTTATCAAGCTTTGCCAAAAATTCCGTTCTGTCAACATCAGCAGCGATAAGGAATTTTTCGCCGTTAACTCTGACAACGTGAAGTCTTTTTCTTGGCGAAAGAGCCAAAGATTCTTCTATTGCCATACCCTCCTTACCTTGTTTGTTACTCATAGAAACATTTGTTTTTTTATAGACGGCTACCGCCAAAAACAAAAAACCTACCATTGCAAAGGTATAAACTGAAAAATTAACTAAATATCCTCCCATAACATCCTCCTTTTATATATTTTCGTCATCTACATCAAAATCTTTGTAATCAAACTCTTCGTCATTTGTATTTTCTTCTTCCGAAAATTCTTCTTCGTTATTTTCTTCAATATTTTCTTCTTCTTCTTCCTCCGGCGGAGCTATTTTTTCTTCCTCTTCCTCGGGAATTGGCGGAGGAGGGTTTTTATCATCAGTGAGCTTATCGACTTTTACTCCGTACCTGTCATTAATAATAACAAGTTCGCCTTCTGCAATAACTTTATTTTCAACTTTTAAATAAACTTTATTGTCATAAAGTGAACCCATATCCACAACCAAACCTTCGGATATTTGTTTAATTTCACCCAAAGGAATTTTAACCCCCTCAAACTCGGCGGAAATATCGACCATAATATTGTCCCAAATATTGTTTGATTTACCCATAGCTTTATTACCCTCTTCATTATCAAAACTAATTATTAACGCAGGGTCAGGACTAACCTTAAACCCTATTTTTTCTCCCTCAAAATACATTGTCATATTATTAATATTGCTGTTTTCAAGAACAATAATATCTTCTTTTTCAATGTTTTTAACATCATTGAGCGGTAAAGATGTTGACCCTATATAAAAATCTGCCGATGTTCTCACATTCGGAAAATCCTCTATATTGTATCTTTCATAAGGTGCTTTTACTTCCTCAGGATTAAGACATGCTTTCGGAATTGTAATAACTACTTTTACGGGAATTTCTCCTAAATCTTTTAATAAATAAGTAAGATAATATTCTCCATGTTCTTCTGTAATTTCACTATCTGAAAGCATTTTTTGAGAAAATTTTTCATATATAAAATTAGAAAAAGCTGTTAAAATACGAGCTTCTAATTCAGTAATATTTTCAAATACAAAATTTTGATTATAGCTTATTGTCATATCCAAAAGAACCTGAACCGCTTCTTTTGAAAGACGAACAATAAATTGATGTTCCTTTGCAAGAGCAATTCTTGTAACAAAATATTCGCTGCCGGAATAAAAAAACCCTTGTTTATCGCTAACTTCTATTAATTTATTATCTATCCCTATTTCCCAAAACTCTTTTATTGCTTCATCAAATATAACGGAAAATGAATTATCTATCCAATTATATGTTTTGAATAAATTAGTTTTTTCTTCTTTATTATTCAGTTTTTCAACACCGTTTGTGTTCATTATCCCTTAATTTTTTCTATACAATTTCCCACAAGTCAGTGTAGCTTATTTGTCAAATCTTCACATCATATATTTGTAGGATATTCAACATAAGGTAAATTACGATTAATGAAATTTTCTTAAAAATGTGATAACATATAAGAAGAAAAGGATATTTTTAAAAAATACGAAAGGAAAATTTATTAATGAAAAAAATCATATATGCAATATTGGCAGTAATGCTGTTTACGGGGACAATACAAGGGTTTGATACAATTTATACACAAGCTGCACCAACACAAAAAACTTCTGCTGTATATACAGGTGTTCCTGTTGAAGTCAATTCTCTTGACGTTGTGAAAGCTCCTCAAAAATACCTTAACAAAACAATTATAATGAAAGCCTCTTTCGATAAATTTTCAACTCTCGGACTTGATTATAAACCCGCAATGAGAAGTTCCGAAAATTATATCGGAATTTTAATAAAAAGAGATGATGTTGTCGATCACACAATACCTTTGAGTGAAATGAAATTATTTTTAAAACGTGATTTGGCTGAAAAAAACATAAATCTTGAATCGGATGACAAAATACAAATTACAGGAAAAGTTTTTTCAACTGCACTTGGGGACCCGTGGATAGACATTACGGAAATAAAAGTTTTACAAAAAGCTGCAAAAAAAGATAAAAAATAAATTTAAAATATAAAAGAGAGAGTTTTACTATGCAAAAAGAAAATATACCTTATTTAACTATACACGGTCATTTTTATCAACCGCCAAGGGAAAATCCGTGGCTTGAAGAAATAGAATTTCAACAAAGTGCAAGTCCTTTTCATGATTGGAATGCAAGGATTAATAATGAATGTTATAACCCAAATTCTTTTGCAAAAATTGTGGACAGCAATAATAAAATTCTCGATATAATCAATAATTACGGCAAAATAAGCTTCAATTTCGGACCGACACTTATGAGTTGGCTTGAAGTTCATGCTCCTTATACTTATGAGAGAATTATCGGAGCAGATGTTGACAGCGTACAGGAATTTTCCGGACACGGAAATGCAATGGCACAGGTTTACAATCACATGATTATGCCTCTTGCAAACAAAAATGATAAAATAACTCAGGTTATATGGGGAATTGAAGATTTTAAATACCGCTACGGCAGAATACCGGAGGGCATGTGGTTGGCTGAAACTGCCGTCAATGACGAAACCCTTGAAGTACTTGCGGATAATGGTATTAAATTTACTGTTCTTTCACCTTTTCAAGCAAAAAGTTACAGAAAATTGGGAGAAAAATCTTTTATCGATGTAAGCTGGGGAACTATTGACCCCGCACGTCCATACAGATATTTTATTAAAAATAATCCCGAAAAATATGTTGATTTGTTTTTCTATGACGGTGCTATTTCAAAATCAGTAGCTTTTGATGAGCTGTTAAAAGACGGAAATAAATTCTTCAACCGATTAAAAGACGGTGTATCAAGCCTGAGAGATTATACTCAAATTGTAAACATTGCAACAGACGGTGAAAGCTACGGTCATCACACAAAATTCGGAGATATGGCATTGGCTTATGTTTTGAGAATTAAAGCAAAAGATGATGAATTTAAAATTACAAACTATGGTGAATTTTTAGAAAAATTTCCTCCTCAGTATGAAGTTGATATTATACAGGATTCTTCATGGAGTTGCAGTCACGGAGTCGGGAGATGGAAAGAGGACTGCGGCTGCTCAACAGGAGCTCAGGCGGGTTGGAATCAAAAATGGAGAAAACCTTTAAGAGAAGCTCTTGACTATCTTCGTGATGAATTAGCTGTTATTTTTGAACAGGAAGGTGCTAAATATTTTAATAACCCTTGGGATGCAAGAAATAAATATATTCAGATTATTTTAGACCGTAACGAAAAAAGTATTAAAAAATATTTGAAAGAAGTTTTGAAACCGGATAAACATGATTTCAGGGTTGAAGCAATGAAACTTCTTGAAATTCAACGTCAGGCAATGCTTATGTACACAAGCTGCGGTTGGTTTTTTGCCGAAATATCGGGCATTGAAACAACTCAGATTATGAAATATGCAGCCCGTGCAATGCAGCTTGCGGGAGATTTTAGTGATAAAGATTTGGAAACAAATTTCCTCAATATTTTGGCACAGGCAAAAAGTAATATTCCCGAATTCGGAACCGGAAAAGATGTTTATGAAAAATTTGTCAAACCTTCAATTATAACAATGAAGCAAATTGCAACACTTTGGGCGGTTGACACTCTGTATTCGGAAATTGAGGAAGAAACATCCCTTTATTGCTATAAAATTAAACATCATAATTACAGAAAAATTGATAAAGGCACAACTCACCTCATTGTTGCAAGGTTAGAGGTTCAATCAACAATAACACTTGAAAAAACCGATTTTACACTTGTGCTTCTGCAATTTTCAAGCGGTGATTTTCACTGTTCTATCAAAGAATTTTCGGATTCCTCAAAATATCAGGCACTTCAAAGAGATTTGATAAAAACTTATCTCCAATTCCCGCTGACTGAGATTATCAGAATGATTGACGAATGTTTCGGCAAAGAATATTATACTCTAAAAGATATTTTCATTGAAAAGAGAAGAAAAATTTTGAGAGATTCTCTCCAAGATAAACTTAATAAATTTTCATTATTGTACAGACAGGTTTATGAAGAAGGCAGGAGTTCAATTTATAACTTGCAAAGCCTTGGATTGAAAGTTCCGAACGAATTTAAAATTGCCGCTCAATATATCTTGAATCAGGAATTTAATAACGTAATTAAACCATTTGAAGAATATATTGATGAAGATGCTATTCCTGTTGCGGTTGATATTTTAAATGAAGCGAATATGCTTGAAGTTGAGCTTGATAAAAGTCTTGCTAATGAAATTTTCGCTAAAAAAATAACGGAAAAAATATACAGATTTGCTTCAAAACTTGAATCTCACAGGCTCGAATGGATTATGCAGTTGTTCGATTACATTGATAAATTACAGCTAAACGTAGATATTTCCGAAGCTCAAAGTATATATTATTCAAAAATTTATCACTATTTAGGCGAATTTATAGAAGAAATTGAAAATAAATCGGAACTTATTCACGACAAAAAATTCCTGTTCAGAATTTTGGAATTAGGAGAAAAACTCAACATAAATACAGATTTTTATAAGAGTTTACTCTTAACTGCTCTTCACGATAATGTTGTCGGATAAATATAAACTATAACAAACCTTTTTTTTGAACGGCATTTTTGCCGATAATCTGTGCAATTGAGGCGATTTGGCCCTCGTATGTCAAAAGAACAATCTCATTTTGTTTAAATTCTTCGGACGCCTTAATAAATGCACCATTTTTAACCGCTTTTAAATCTTCTTCATTTATTTCGTATTGAGGATAATCCATAACGTCAAGAGGATTAATCAAAGAAGAAGTTAAATCCTCTTTTTCACAAAATTCACCTATTTCTATTGAATTTTCTATTTCAAATGCCCCTGATTTTGTTCTCGTTAAAGCACTCATAACAGCGACTGTTCCGAGTTTTTGTGCAATATCTCTTATCAAAGAGCGAACATAAGTTCCTTTTGAACATCCGACTTTAATTTTAGCTTCATTTTCATCAATTTCCAAAAGCTCAATTTTTTTTATTTTTATCGGGCGGGCTTTAATTTCCCCTATTTCCTGACCTTTTCTTGCCATTTCATACAATTTTTTCCCGCCGATTTTAATTGCGGAATACTTTGGCGGAATTTGTTCACTCTCCCCTAAAAATTCATTCAAAACAGTTTTTAATTTTGTTTCATCGGGGAAAAAATCTTCTTTTTTGACACATTCCCCATCAGTATCAAGAGTATCGGACTCATAGCCGAATTTTATTGTTGCAATATATTCTTTTTCCTCTTTCAAAAATTCAAACAATCTTGTTGCTTTGCCAACCCCGACAACCAACACCCCCTCAGCCATGGGGTCAAGCGTTCCCGAATGTCCGACCTGTTTTATTCCGAGCATTTTTCTCACAAAATAAACAACATCATGTGAGGTCATTCCTTTTGGTTTATTAATATTCAAAAAACCGAATTTTTCCAATTGTTCCATAGTATTATTTTAACATATATTTTCTGAATTGCACTCAAAAACCCTCTCCCTTAATCCCTCTCCAACGGAGAGAAAAATCCCATGTCATTGCTGTACATGTCAAGCAATTAGTTACATTTTTGTAAAAACTCTTTGGGAGTTAAACCATTTAAAGATGAATGAGGTCGATGTTCATTGTAATACACAATATACCCCAAAAGTTCTTCTTTT
>JAFSWA010000063.1 GCA_017444705.1 bacterium | reverse complement strand
GCAGGTTCTGTTGTTACAAAGAATGTGGCTGACAATACAAAAGTAATCGGGAAATATTAATAATGAAATTAAAAGGGCTACAATTAATTTTCGATATTTTAAGGGAGAAAAAGCAGCTAAAAGTTGTTGAAAGTCCGATTTCCGAGTGGAAACATCATCACAAAATTGCTATAAATAAACTAAAAGAAAAGTACAATAGCGGCAAAAAGCTAAAAGTTGCTTTTTTAATGATGTATGCTTCAAGCACTCAGGATTTACCCGTTTTTGAAAAGATGCTCAATAGCGATAGGTTTGACCCGTATATTATTGTTCATCCCGATATTATGAGAAGTATTAATAATATGGAGATGAATTACAGAAAAACAAAAGAAGAAATGATTAAAAAGTACGGGCAGGACAGAGTTTTTGACGGCTGCACCAAGGATAATTATTTTGATTATACAAATGATTTTGATTTAATGACAACGAACAGCCCTTATGATGAAATGGCACACCCGTTTTTCAGAATAGAATATTGGTACAATAAATTTATACCGATTTTTTACATAGGTTATTTTCATATGGGAAGATGTCGTGTAGCGATAAATAACTTTAAAATGCCGCAATTTAATATGTTTTGGAAATTCTTTGCGGAGAATAAACATTCAAAAGAATCCGCAAGAATATATCAGAAAATAAAAGATAAAAATGTTGTTGTGACCGGTTATCCAAAACTTGATGAAATTATAAAACTAAAAGAACAAAAAAGAGATAGGAAAAAAGTAATAATTGCACCTCATCACACAATAGATAAAGGTGATGTTTATATGAGCGGTTTTTTGGATTATGCGGATATACTATTAAAACTGCCCGAAAAATACTCCGAACTTGATTTTGTAATACGACCGCACCCAATGCTGATTCCGAAACTTGAACAGCCTGATTATTGGGGTGTTGAAAAAACAAACGAATATTTTAATAAACTTTTAAGTTTTAATAATGTATCACTTTCAAAAGAAGGCAATTATTATAATTTATTTGTAAATTCTGACGGGATACTTCATGATTGCGGTTCTTTTACGGCAGAATATCTTTGCACGGGTCATCCGGCAGGATATCTGGATTTCAGACCGGAATTAAACTATGATAAGGCAATGACAAAATTCGGGCAAGAATGTATAAAAAAACATTATATTATTAAAACGGAAAATGATATTTATGATTTTATTGATAATATTGTATTAAATAATAACGATACAAGAAAAGAAGAAAGAATGGATTTCGTAAATAAAGAATTACTGATTAATAAGAGCGAAGTTGTAAATAAAATTTATGATAGTATATTAAAAGGAATAAAAGACTAAGGGAAGATTGAAATGGAAAATTTTAGCAAAATCAAAGATAATGTTAAATTTTTTCTGGGTATGAAAAATTCAAAAGCACTAAAAGAAGATTATGATAAGGTTTTTAGGCAAGTAGCTTTTCTGAATGATAAGTTAGATTTAGGGTTAAAGTTAACAAAATGTATTTCATATAAGAACAAAGTTCCGAGAAACAGTTTAATTGAAATGCAAGACCTTTTTAATAAAATTATAACGGAACATTCTCCTGCGGAAGTACCTACCGCAAAAGGAAAATTAAGAGAGGACCAATTAAAATTTTTGGATTTTTCAAAAGAAATTATAGATGAACTGCAAGCAAACGGATTAAAACCTTGGATATCTTGGGGTACACTGCTTGGTGCAGTGAGGCATAAAGGTTATATCCCGTGGGATGATGATATTGACATTGACTTAATAAGAGAAGATTTTGAAAAAGCAAAAGAATATTTTAAGGAAAATTATGTATGGATGGAGCCTGATTATACAATACATTCAAATAAAGAAATTGATGAAATAATGCGAAAAAATCCGAATAAAAAAGTTATTGTAAGATATTTTTCATCGCTCAAAGTATATAAGGGAGAATCATTAAATAAAAGCATTTGGATAGACATTTTCCCTCAAGATTATTATAATGATAAATTTTCATTAAATGATTTAAAAAAATTATCAGATAATATGAAAGATAAAATAATAGAAATTGATAATTGCAAAAAGGTTATAAATTATTACGAAGAAATTTTAAAAAATCCGGATATAATATCAAAAAATTCCGATAAAATTACTGCTGGTATCGGAAGTTATCCGTTGTTATTTTATAACATAAATTATTTTTTAAAAAAAGAAGATATATTCCCTTTAAAAACAATGCAATTTGAAAATTATGAATTACCTTGCCCGAACAATCCCGAAAAATATTTAAAAATGGTTTATAAAGATTACATGAAATTTCCGAAAGACGTAGGACTTCAAAGACATGTTGTGGAGATAAAAGGGTAGATATATGAAAAATTATGCAATAATATTAGCTTCAGGAAAAGGTAAGAGATACAGTTCGGATATTCCGAAACAATTTGTTAAAATAGCGGGGAAAACGGTTTTTGAGCATACGATAGATATTTTTCAAAAATCAAAAGATATTGACGAAATAATAATTGTTATTACTCCCGAATACAGATATTTTGCGGAAGAATTGCTTTTAAAGAATAAGTTTAGTAAGGTTGTAAAACTTTTAAACGGCGGTGAAACAAGAAAAGACAGCTCTTGTATCAGGGTTAGTTCTATTGAAGATAAAGAGGCAAATGTCATTATTCATGATTGTGCAAGACTTTTTGTAACTCAAAGAATTATAAAAGATTGTGTTACTGCTCTTGAAAAATACAATGCTGTTGACGTTGCAATACCTACTGCCGATACTATTATTAAAGTCAAAGACAATATTATTGAAAGTATTCCCGAAAGAAAATATTTATTGAGAGGTCAAACACCCCAATGTTTTAAGCTTTCTTTGATAAAAAAAGCTCATGAACTTGCAAAAAATGATAATAATTTTACCGATGACTGCGGTTTGATTTTAAAATACTGTCTTGATGACGTTTATGTTGTTGAAGGGAATACGGAAAACATAAAAATAACGTACACTTCTGATATTTTTATGGCAGACAGACTCTTTCAGGTTAGGAGTACTCTTTTCCCTAAAGAAAAAGATTTATCGGAAGTAAAAGATAAAATAATTGCAGTTTTCGGCGGAACAAGCGGTATTGGGGAAAGCATTGTTAATATGGCAAAAAAATACGGAGCAAAAGTTTATCCTTCTTCGTCAAGAACGGGAGTTGACGTTACAAAATATTCTGATGTCAAAAGATTTTTAAAAGAGATTTATGATAAAGAAGGTAAAATTGATAGTGTAATTAATTCCGCAGGAGTATTAAAAATCGGGAAACTGCTTGACAGAGATATTGATGATATAAAAAATGACATAAATATAAACTATATCGGATCAATAAACACTTCAAAAGCGAGTATTCCGTACTTGCAAGAAACCAAAGGCAGTATATTGATGTTTGCATCAAGTTCTTATACAAGGGGACGAGCCCTATATTCAACCTATTCTTCAACTAAGGCAGCAATTGTGAATTTGGTACAAGCACTTTCAGAAGAATTAATTTCAGACGGAATAAGGATTAATGTTATTAATCCTGAAAGAACAGCAACACCAATGCGATATAGAGCATTGGGGAATGAACCCGAAGAGAGTTTATTAGAAGCAGATAAGGTCGCAGAGGCCTCAATAAAAACAATACTTTCAAATTTAACGGGGCAGGTAGTTGATGTAAAAAAGGGGGAATAAGTAATGTCCTGTATTGGCATAATAAAATTTTTGCTTGGGATGAAAAATTCAAAAGTGAGGAAAAAAGATTACGACAAAATGTTCAAGCAACTTCAATACTTAGATACACAATTAAACTTAGGGCTAAATTTAAAAAAATGTTTTTCTTATAAAGATGAGGTGCCTAAGAGCAGATATATTGAGTTAACACAGATGTTTCAAAAAATAATAAATGAACATTCTCCGACTGAAATTCCGAAAGCAACGGGAAAATTCAGACAATATCAAATAAATTTGGCAAAATTCACAAAATTCATCATAGATGATTTGGAATCGCAGGGGCTTAGCCCTTTTCTTACCGGCGGGACTCTCATTGGTGCAGTCAGACACAAGGGCTTTATTCCGTGGGATGATGATATTGATATAGATTTAATGCGTGATGAATATGAAAAAGCAAAAGAATACCTTAAAAATAAATATATTTGGTATGAGCTTGATTGCGACTACAATGTAGCAAAAGATATTGATATGGTTATAAGAGAGAACCGAGGGAAAATCGTTGTTATTGAACGCCCGTCTGCGTTAAAAATTTTTATAGGAAATTCAGTCAGAGATAATTTATGTGTAGATTTATTCCCGTTGGATTGCTATGCCGAAAATTTTTCAATTGATGAATTGAATAATCTGTCAAAATATATTCTTCACAATATAAGAAAAATTAAAAATTGTAAAAAAATCCTTGAATTTTATAAACCGATTCTTTCGGATAAAAAAATTATTGACGAAACTTCAAATAAAATTGCACCGGGAATAGGAAATTTCGGGTTATATTATTTTACAATAAGCCATTTTTTGACAAGAGAAGATATTTTCCCTCTAAAAAAAATCCGATTTGAGAACTATATTTTTTCTTGCCCGAATAATCCTGAAAATTTTTTATCAACAAAATACGGAGATTATACTAAATTCCCTAAAAATGTAGGAATTAAAAGACACATAAAGGAGAGATATGATTAAATTTTTAGATTTGGAAAAAATTAATAACAGATTCAGAAAAGAAATCGATTCAAGAATAAAAATAATTCTTGATAAAGGCTGGTATATACATGGCGATGAAGATGAAACATTTGAAAAACACTTTGCCGATTATTGCGGAGTGAAGCATTGTATCGGTTGTGCAAACGGGCTTGATGCCCTGAATTTGATTATAAAAGCTTATGGTTTTGGTGCGGGAGATGAAATAATTGTTCCGGCAAACACTTATATCGCATCAATTTTGGCAATTTCCGAGAATGGCTGCACGCCCGTTTTGGTTGAGCCTGATATTAATACATATAATATTAACCCTGCTTTAATTGAAGAAAAAATAACCGAAAAAACAAAAGCCATAATGGTTGTGCATTTGTACGGTCAGGCTGTGCAGATGGATAAAATATGGGAATTGGCAAAAAAATATAACCTAAAAATTGTAGAGGATTCCGCACAGGCACACGGGGCGGAATATGAAAAGAAAAAAACAGGTTCACTTGGTGACGCCTCCGGATTTTCTTTTTACCCGGGAAAAAATTTAGGCTGTATGGGTGATGGGGGCTGCATTACAACAAATGATGATGAACATGCAGCAAAAATAAGGGCAATTGCAAACTACGGCTCCGACAGAAAATATCACCATATTTATAAAGGCACAAATTCAAGATTAGATGAAATTCAAGCTGCGGTTTTGGATGTAAAATTGAAATATCTGGATGAAGATAACGAAAGAAGAAGAGAAATTTCAAAGTATTACAGAGAAAATATCAAAAATTCAAAAATTATATTGCCAAAAACGTATGATGAAAAGGCTCACGTTTGGCACGTTTTTGCAATACGGACAAAAAATCGGGATGAATTACAAAAGTATTTAGAGGATAACGGTATCCAAACAAACATTCACTACCCGACTCCGCCTCATAAACAGGGTGCTTATAAAGAATTGGAAAATCTGTCGCTTCCGATAACAGAAGAAATCCATAAGACGATTTTGTCAATTCCGATTTCGCCTGTTATGACAGAAGAAGAAGTCAAAAAAGTTGTTGACGTAATTAATTCATATTAATAAAATAACGGGCGGGTTTTACAAAACCCGCCCGTTATTCTAAAAATTAAATTTTTGTGCATCATATGATTATCCATTGCTATTACAACCGGATTTACTACTTGTTATTGCCATTTTAATATAAATGGTATTTATAAAAGATGTAGGTTGCGGTAAATCATTGATTTACCGCAATAATTTTTGGATTGTCACGGGTCGGCTATTTTCGCCGACCTTTCGCAATGACATGAAAAAATTAATACGTCATTCCGAACTTGTTTCGGAATCTCTTTTTAATAAATAATTGAGATGCTGAAATAAATTCAGCATGACGATACATAAATAAGCAAGTGTGCGTTTATACGCACGGAAAATAATCTTTGGATTGCCACAAGGTTGCCGATTGGCAACCTCTCGCAATTGTACATGTCATTACGACAAATCAACCGTGGGCAAGGCGGCAGCCGAGCCTTACGGGGGAGGGTACCGCTTGCGGTAGGAGTGAAACGACCGAAGAAATCCAAAAATACTCAAAATGTTACAATTGTAAAGAAATGTAAAGGCAAATTTTTAAACTTGACAAAGTGCCTCAAACTCAATGATAATCTTTAATAGGATAGGATAGGATAGGGGGGCGGAGTGTAAATTCTTGTTAAAGTTTTCCGAAATTATGTCGATATATTATTTTGTTAATACAAAAAGGAGATAATATATGGAATACAAATTTTACAATTTAGAAACGGAAACTCAAATAAAAATGGCAAAGATGACGGCAGCAGAGAAAGAGGCTTATTTAAAAGGGCTTGAGAAAAGAGACCCAAATATAAGAGAAAAACTCTTTGGAAATGTAAACTCTAATAGCGAAAATCAAATAAATAGTGAAGAAGAAATTAATTTGTACACTCCGACAACGCAGGTTTCAACAGAAACTTCATCCGAAACGGAAAATAATTTGCCCAATACTAAAGATGAGCTTGAAGCTTTGACTTTTTCCATGTATGGAAATGCTATAAATTGGAAAGACTTGATGCCTGAAATTGATGTTACAAAATATGAATTTAAAAAAGATTCAAACGGTAATATTACTGATATTTATCCGAAAGATTTTGATAAATCAGCGGATACGAATGGTACTAACGCTGACAGATATTCGTTAAGATATGATTCACAGGGTAATTTGGTTAAGAGTTTTAAACAGGATATTGATGAAAACGGTAATGTCAGAGGTCAGGAAATTAAAAACTATAATGCTGAAGGAACAGTAAAAAACACTGCATATTACAGATATACTTATGATGAAAACGGTAATCAGACAAATCAATACCGTTCTGTTGTGAGTGAAAAATATGGAGACGATGCTCAAATTCTACAGAAAATTTTTGGTGTAGAATTAGAAAATGTTGACATGATGACATTTAATCATATTCCTGCTGTCGGGGAAAGAAATATGTGGACAACATACAAGAACAGAGGCGAGGTAACATATAATCAGGACGGAACCGTATCCGAAATTACTTATAACGGCGATAAATATTTACTGCGTTATGATGATGAAGGAAATCTGACAAAAGCTATTAAGCAAAGTTTTCGAGGTGTTCCATTGGGAGAAAACATTCACGGTTTGATATTAGTTATATCAGAACAGGAAATTACAACTTTCGGTTCTGACGGTGCAAAAATTAAAGAGGTTCGAACTTATGATGAACAAGGGGTTGACAATACCT
>JAFSWA010000062.1 GCA_017444705.1 bacterium | reverse complement strand
GTATTTTTTAAATCCTTTGCTTTTTCAATAGATTCAAAAGTCGGAATTTCCGTCTTATTTTCATTTTTTTCGTCCAAATAATTTTCGCAGTCATCGCAAATTTGTGAAATCGTTGCCGATAAATAACCTTTGGATAAATCCAAATCCTCATCTGTTATTTCTTCTTTGTTATTAATCTCATCTAATTTTTCATTCGTTTTTTCGATATTATCTTGTGTGTTTTGAATACTGCTGCCTGCTCCGCCGCCCCCATGTTTCCAACATCTTCGAGTATAGCTATCGACCTTTTTCCCGTCGCTTGTTGTGTAACCTGAAACTTCATGAGAACCGCTACATCCCGAATTTTTATTTTTGTTTGTCATAAATTTTCCTTTCTTATTTATTGATTTTTTTTACAACCTTTTGGGTTCCGTTAAAATCGACAGCTTTTTGTAAAATTACTGTTTTTCCGTTGATTTTATGCTCTTCATTTACGCCAAAAACATACGCCATATTTGCTTTTGTACCTCTTGCAATATCGGATTTTTTATAATCAATTTGAGATTTTAAAGAGTCATAAAGCCGTTTACCCTTTTTATCTCTTGCCCGCACAAAAACTGATTTTCCGCTCTTTTTTTCTTTTTCAAAAAGTCCGTAGATTTTATTGTCGCAATACGGGCAAATTCCGATTTCAAACCGTCTCTGCTTAAATTTTTCATTGTCATAAAGATACCAGACTTCTTGGGCATTAAAAAGCCCATGGCAATTAAGCATAACTTCCTCCTTTGGTTTATGCACACTATCCCCTGATTATAATTAATCATCTCCTCTTTCGCTTTCGCTACTTTGGCTGCATTAATCAGGTTACATTTGAAGTATAATTTATGCTTTTTTAAATTAAAAGATGTTGTTTAACATTCTTAATAAAATTGTTACAATTTATTTTAAAACACACATTAAAAAGCGGAGCTGAAATTTCAGCTCCGCCTGATAATTTAATAATTAACTTATTGAGCTTGTAATTTTTTTACAGCCAAAGTTAATCTTGATTTTTTTCTTGCAGCGGTATTTTTATGTAAAACACCTTTTGAAACAGCCTTATCACAAAGTTTATAAGCATGAGAAAGTGCGGCACCAACTTCTGATGAACCTTCTTTTGCCAGTGTTAAAACTTTCTTTAACGCTGTTTTAATTTCAGATTTTACCATGACATTTCTATCATGATTTCTCTGTGCTACAAGTACTCTTTTCTTAGCAGATTTGATATTTGCCATTTTTTATCCTTTCTTTAACTGCGAACATTTTAACGATTAATGACTTCTTTAAAATATTCAGTTATGAGGTGTGAGTAACTTTATTATATATACTGAATTTTAAAATACAATATCATTAATTTAAAAATTGAGTTATAATTATAATGTTATGGAAAAACACTCAAAAATTATAAGAGAGATTTTATCACAGGCAAAAATAAATGTTGAAAACGGTTACGGACCTTTTTTAGCTGCATTATATGATGAAACAGGAAATCTCATTTCTCAATCTTCAAACTCAGTCATAAAAGATTGCTGTTCAAATCATCATGCGGAAATGAATGCGATAAAACTTGCAGAAAAAAAACTCGGCACTTATGATTTATCAAAATATAATTTAAGCCTTTATGTTACTGCGGAACCTTGTATGATGTGTCTTGGTGCGATTTTATGGTCGGGGATTAAAAAAGTCTTTTACAGCGTTTCGACGAAAGATGTTGAAGAAATTACCGGTTTTGATGAGGGTATAAAACCGGACTGGATAAAAGAATTTGAAAATCGAGGAATTGAAGTTTGCGGCGAAATAGAAGTTGAAGAGGGGAAAAAACTTCTTACAGATTATGTCAAAGAAAAACGAGAAATCTATAAACCGAAGAGAGAGAAATAATGTATGAAGAACTTGAAAAAGTAAGAACAGAGTGTCTTAATTGTCAGAAATGCGAGTTATCAAAAAGCCGTACACAAGTTGTATTTTCCGGTGGTATTCCAAATTCAAAACTTATGCTTATCGGTGAGGCTCCCGGATTTTGGGAAGACAAAACAGGTGAACCGTTTGTCGGAAAAGCGGGACAGCTTCTGGATAAAATTTTTGCCTGTGTCGGACTAAACAGAAAAGAACATGTTTATATCTGCAATACAATAAAATGCCGCCCGCCTGAAAACAGAGACCCTTTGCCGGAAGAAAAATCAGCATGCAGGGAGTTTTTGGACAAACAAATTGAGATTGTTAACCCCAAGATTATTTTATTATGCGGGAGAGTTGCCGTTCAATCTATTTTAGGTAATATTGGCGGAATAACAAAAATTAGAGGTAAATGGTTTGACGGCAAAGATTATGGTTTTGAAGGTAAAAAATTTATGCCGATTTTTCATCCGTCATATTTGCTGAGAAATGATTCCCGTGAAAAAGGCAGCCCCAAATGGCTTATGTGGCAAGATATAAAAGAGATTAAAAAGGAATATGATAAACTATAAAGCATTGCTTTAATGAAATTTTATATTCTTGAAAACCAAAGCCGTTTGTAAAATTATGTAACATATTTTCGAAATTAACGTCAAATTTATTTTTTACGGGAATTAAATTACTGTATAATTATATATAAAATAATTCTGCAAAAAGGAGTATTAAATGAAATTAGGGAAAGTTCAATCTAATTTGTCTTTTAAAAGAGAATTAACCGAAAAGGAATTAAGAGATTATACGCAGGTATTAAGTGAAGCAAAATCTAAAATTGCAAAGGGCGGGAAATCTATATTTATTGTGCATGAGCCTTGTTTGCCGGAAGCTTCTTCTACCGATACCGGTGTTGGACATCTGTCTTCAAATACATCAAGTTTATTTTTTGACTATATTAAAAATTATATGGGTATAAATACAGTTGAAGTTTTGCCACCCGGTGAGATTTATATAAAAACCAGCGGTTTTTATAATACCTATAACGGCAGTGCATTGTCATTAGGCACACAGGGCATAAACCTTGAACTCTTAACAACTCCAAAATTCAATTCGATTTTACCTAAAAAAGAATTTTTAAAAGTAGTTGCTAAAAATTCCGAAAGCCAAAAACCCGGTTTTGCGAATTATGAAAATATAATCGGAAAAGATTCCCAACACGAAAAAGCTTTGAGAATTGCATTTGATAATTTCAAAGCTGATAAATCCATTGATAAAACCGCTTTTGAAAATTATAAAACCGAAAATGAAGATGTACTTGATAAAAAAGCTATATATCAAATTTTAAAAGAAAAAAACTCTGGTAAAAAATGGACTGAATGGAAAAATGAAACAGAAAGAGATTTGTATGTGGGTGTTAATGAAAAGAAACAAAAGTTGATTAATTCAATAAAAAAATCTAAAAGGAAAGAAATTGAATTTTATAAATTTAAACAGTTTATAGCTGATGAACATTTAAAAATAGGCAGAGAAAATCTTAATCAAAAAGGTATGAAATTGTTTGGAGATTGTCTGATAGGTTTTTCTGAGGACGAAGTTTGGGCATATCGTGATGCTTTCAAAAAGGATAAAAACAAAATTGTAAATGTCGGTCCGCCTATATGGAAATTGCCTGCACTTGATTATGATACGATTCTTGAGAATGGCTCACCGGCAAACGAATTGTTGAAAAAGAAAGTCGAATTTTTTGCCAAAAGGTATGACGGAATACGTTTTGACTGTTCTTGGGCTTATGTCAGCCCAAAACTTTCAGACAATTCAAAGTTTGATTTTAAAGGTAAAATATTAAATATTATTGAAAATACTGTTGAAAAAGTCAAGGGAGATAAATTTGATAAAAACGACTTAATCCACGAATTTGAAGCAGGAAAAGATGATTTTTCAATATTTGAAGAAGATAAAAAAATCAAACCGTTTTTAAGAAATCGCATGAAAGTCATAACTTCTGCTTATTTGAGCGATGAGTACGGTACAACCGAAGCCATGGCTAAGGCAGGAGTGCCGATTGATTCATATGTAATCGGTGTAGGGAACCATGACCCGCATCCTTTGAGATTGTTGGCAGACGGAGTCTTGGAAAAAATTAACGGCAGAGATTCATACAGAAAAAACGGGCAAACAGATGTCTTGCGAGAAATTTTTAAATTAAAACAAGATAGTATTGAAAAACCTACGGATTTTGTAAAATATAAATTTGCAGAACCTATGTCAGCGAAAAACAATATGATTTTTTACATGGATGCTTTTGGCAGAAGCGAAAGATTTGATTCTCAGGAATATAATGGCTGGGCTAATTACAGATACAGAATCCCTGCCGATTACAAAAATCAATACCAAAAAGCTGTTAAGTCCGGATATGGTTTTAATCCGATGGATGCACTGGCAAGAGTTTTTATGAAAAAAAATATGGATAACTCAGATTCATCACTTTTTGCAAAAATAGTAAAATATGCAAAAATATTGACAGAATAGAAAATTTCAAATTATAATAAAAAGCACTGCATTAGTCAGTGCCTTTTTTATTTTCTATATAATCTGAAACGGACATTTTGTACAATGTGCTTTTGGCGTTAAAACAAGATTATCCTCTAAGTCATACATCCTTGCAACTCTTGTTTGAAGTTTTGAACCGCAAGAAGGACATCTGAGATTATCCGTATTTCCTTCTAAAATCGCCTGCTTCATATAATCTTCCGTCATAAAATCAAGTTTAAAATCCTCTAACGGCGGCTTTTCATACATTTTTATTTCAAATAAATTCAGCTTTAAACCCTTAGCTAATTTTTGTCTTATTGTGGGCGGGAGAAAAAGTTCCTGTCCTGATTCAATACTTTCTATTTCTTCAATTTTTAAATTACACTTCTTCGCAAGACCGCTCTGTGACATACCCAAATTCTCACGAACGGAACTTACCATCTGTGCAAGATTGTCATATTTTCTTTTGGGTTCGCTATTATGCTCTTGCAACGGTTTTACCCTTTTGTCTTAATTCTTTGTACCAGTCAAGCAATGTACTTGCAAAGAATATACTTGAATATGTTCCGATTAAAATCCCTAATATCATAGCCAAAACAAAATCTCTCGTTGTAACACCGCCAAAGATATATAATGCCAATAAGGTTAACAACGTTGTTACAGAAGTATTAATACTTCTTGCGAGAGTTTGGTTAACCGAACCGTTAATAATCTCGGATAACGTTGCTTTCTTTGAATAAAATCTTAAATTTTCTCTTATTCTGTCAAATACGACAATGGTATCATGGTTTGAAAATCCAACAACCGTAAGCAATGCGGTTATGAATAAACTGTCTATTTCCGTACCGAAAACAAGTCCTAAAATCGAAAATACCCCGATGATAAATAAAACATCATGGAACAAAGATACAACCGCAATTACAGCATAATCAAATTGAAATCTCCAAGAAATATAGGCAATTATCGCAATAAATACTAAAACCATTGCAACATCCGAATTTCTTGCCAATTCTTTACCTAATGTCGGACCAACCGAACTTACCTGCTCAACCGTTGCATCAGGAATGGTAATTTTTACGGCGTCCGTCATTTTATTAAACATTTCGGTATTTTCTTCATCTATAAATTTGGAACGTATGGAAATTAT
>JAFSWA010000061.1 GCA_017444705.1 bacterium | reverse complement strand
GCTTTTTTGACTGACTTTCATCAACAAGTCTTTTTGCAAGTTCTGCAATTTCATAAACCAACTGATATCTGTTTTCGGTATTTTCGTTTAATTCCCACGCTACTTTTATAATCTGCTGCATTCTTTTCTCCTTGACGCTATTGTTCGACTATAACCATATTTTACATGAAAATTTTTTAAATTCAACATATAATTTCTTTAAAAGAATATTAATCGGCATATTGATTTTGAACAAATCGCAGGTTTTTTTCTTCTGTTTAATTTTTATTTATAATTTTTCGCAAAAAATAAATTTTTTCTGTAAAATAAAATAATGAAAAAGATTTTTTTTACAATTTTGTTTTTATTTTTTATACCGAATTTTGCCTCGGCTATTGAAGAACTGCCGGAAATTGAACTTGAAGGGGTGCAAGAAGAACTGAATTTTGAAGGCAAAGTTGAAAAAAATAATATTTATCTTGATGAAGAAGATAAGTTAAAACTACATCTTGACGGACATTTGATAAAAGAACTGAAAGTCGGTGCGGTATATAACGGAGGATTTTCTCAACATTTTCAGGATAATCCGTCCGATTACTATTTTGGCTATGATACAAATTTTCTTGATACTTGGGTTGAAGGTAAATTTAAAGATGACAAAACGAGTTTTAAAATCAATGTTAACCCCATAAGACACGTTCCAAAACGCAACTATATGGGAACTTTGTGGCAAGATGTATGGGTCAGGCACGATTTTAATGAAAATCAAAGCATAACAGCAGGATATTTCAGAACTCCAAACGGGCAAGAAGGCTCTATAAGTGCTTATGTTCAGGATTTTGCATATCGTTCGCAAATAGCAAGAACTTTTGCAAATGCAAGAGCAACAGGGTTCAGAAATTCAGGCAGGTATAAATATTTTGATTATGATTTAGGAGTTTTTGATTCCGCAAGATATTTTGACAAATGTATGCAAGGGTTTGAAGTTGTTGCAAAAGGAACAGTTAAACCTCTTGCATTTGCAGACGGGAAATACGGTAATCTCAATATAACAGGTTCAATTAACAGCGGGAAAAGAAAAGAAAGCTATACAGTTGTGAATGCTGCCGTCAGCTATAACTACAAAAAATTCACCATAGACGGAGAATATGCCCATGCGGATGGTTATAACGGAGCGGTAAATATGTCAACAAACAAAGCTCAGGGTTTTCATACTACTATCAAATATGAACTTACAAAAAAAGTTCATCTTCTTGCGAGATATGATATGTTTGACCCTAATACTTCAATTTCAGGCAATAATATTGAAGAATATTCCATAGGAATAAACTATTACCCGTTCAAAAACGTAAAATTGATGCTTGACTATGTTTTCAGAAATAACCACGCAACAACGACATCAAATCAAATAGTTTTTATAACCCAATTTCAAATATAAGAACCCGCAGATAAAGCAATCAATAGTGAGTGTGGCAACCCATTTTCCATGTCATACGAAAATGTTACAGAGCAACCGACGCAGCAATCCAGTTTTTAAATTGTTGGGCAAGTATGCCCAACTTACTTGCTGAAAAACATGTCATTGCTGTACATGTTAAGCAATGACATAACCATACAATTTTAATATATTTCTTCTGCCAATTTATTAAATTCAGATATACTCAACATTGTAAAATCTTCCATGTATTTTTTGTTGAGTTGTTGTGCCCTATACATATTAAGTCCGATAATCGGAGTGAAATAATCTCTTTGTTCAATTTGAGATTTATATGCCTGAATCATTGATTTTTTAGTTTCAATATATTCTTCAATATCAACTGATTTATTGGGCAGAGCAAGAGTTGCCCAGACTTCATACATACATATTTTTAGATTATTTTTATGTTTTTTTTCTTCCAAAAGCCTTTTCAACAGAATAGAAACAGCCTTATGGTCCTTATGTTGGTCTATCAAATTCGGAATAAAAATATAGTCATAATCTTCAATATCAATAACAGAAAATTTTTCATAACTTCCGATTAAATCTCTATCCTCAATATCAAGGATTTTATAATCACTAATTTGTGCTTTACTTAGAGCGTCAGCAAATTCCTCACAGCGAACTTTTACCGCTTCTTCTTTTGGCAAAGTTTTTAAGCCCTTAGCTCCGTTTGTAAGACAAATTACGGTAAAATTTTTATTGTATTTTGCAAGTGTGCCGCCCATGCCGATACTTTCATCATCCTGATGAGGAGAAAGACACAAACACTTTGCATTCTCTTCAATTTCAAATTCGTTTACTCCGAATTTTACCGACAAATAAGCTTTGAAAATTCTTCTCATTAATTTTTGATACATAAAATTTTTGAACATATTTTAATCCTCAACATCTTTATTTTAACATAATCTAAGAAAAAATTATATTTGTGCTACAATTTTTATATGAGTCAGGAAAAGAAAGTCTATATAGAAACCTTGGGTTGTCAGATGAATAAGTCGGATTCCGAAAGAATGCTCGGAATGCTGTCTCACTTTGGTTATATTGAAACAAGTGAACCCAAAACAGCTGATTTATTAATAATTAACACCTGTTCAATAAGACAATTATCAGAAGATAAAGCATACAGTTATGTCGGAGTTTGGTCAAAATGGAAAGAAACACGCCCTGAATTGAAAATCGCTGTTTCGGGCTGTGTAGCTCAGCAATACAGGGACAAACTCCTTAAAAGATTTCAAAAAGTAGATTTGGTCATGGGACCGAGAAGTTTTTACCGTTTACCCTCGCTGCTTGAAAAAATCAACAACGGGGAAAGAATTTGTGATGTTGAAGATGCTGTTAATGAAAAAGAAAATAATTATCCTATAAAAAGGATTTCCGGTTATAATGCATGGATTCCGATAAGCGAAGGGTGTAACAATTTCTGTACTTATTGTATTGTACCATATGTAAGAGGTCGTGAACGCTCACGTTCGTTAGAAGTTATTAAAAAAGAAGTTGTCGATGCTTTAAAACAAGGCTACAAAGAAATAACTCTTTTAGGACAAAATGTTGACAGCTGGGGCAAAGATTTTGATGATGAAACCCTCAGGCTCGGCAAACTTTTGCGGGAACTCAATACACTTGATTATGATTTCAGAATCAGATTTGTAACCTCTTATCCGACTGATATTACGGATGATGTAATAAAAGCGGTGCAAGAATGTGATAAAGTTTGCGAATATTTTCATATTCCGATGCAATCAGGAAACAGTGAAGTCTTAAAAGCTATGAATCGCCGTTATACAAGAGAACAGTACGGTGAAATCGTAAAAAAAATCAGAAATACCTTTGAAAATGTAACAATAACAAGTGATTTTATCGCAGGTTTCCCCGGAGAAACTGAGGAACAATTTAATGATACTCTTTCCGCCATTGATGAATTTGAACTTGATTATTCCAATACTGCTGCGTATTCTCCAAGAGAAGGTACTGTCGCTGCAAAATGGGTTGATAAATTTTTGGATGAAAAAACCAAAAAAGAACGCCTTGCAAGATTGAATGAAAAAAATCGTCAGGCTTGTTTGAAATCTAACCAAAAAGCTTTGGGTAAAATTTACGAAGTTTTAGTTGAAGATTTTGAAGAAAAAGACGAAAAAATAATCTTAAAATCAAAATCAAGAAACAATAAATACGTTCATTTTGAGGGAGAAAAAGAACTCATCGGAAAATTTGTGAACGTAAAAATCAACAAAGCCTCAACTTGGCACTTAGCAGGGGAAATACTTTCTTAAAAATGTTGATACAGAAACTGCCGAATTAAATAATCGATTCCTGATTCTTTTTAAAATGGGTATTTTTGTTATGTTTTCGGCTGTATTTGCAGTTGCGGTTTCAGCCGCAGTTTCGGCGGTTCTTGCAGCAGCTCTTGCGGCTGTTCTTGCAGCTTTTCTTGCAGTTTTTCCGGCAGCACTTGCAGCTGAGGTTGAACCAGTACTTGCAGCTGTTCTTGCTGTACTTGATGCCGCCGCAGATACATCAACCGGAGGTTTTTTAAATATTTTTCTTATTCCGTTTCTTACCGCTTCAATACTTTTTGAGTTACCCTTTTTTAGGAGTATTGCACCTGCAATTGCGGCAAGTGCTGAAACAATTACCGTACCCCAAACAAATTTTGACTTGTCTTTACGAATAACAAAAGTGTCTGCTATCGGATTATATTTTAATCCTAAATTATACCCGTAATTTGGATTAAACCCATAATTCATCGGTATCGGTATATTCGAAAATCTGTTAGAAATCCATTTATTGCTTGTTAATCCATAATGTCCCGCTAAATCGACAGTCATAATAATACATCCTTTTACCTACATATAAATAAAGTAAAAAAAGCAGGTAAAATTTCAAAAAATAAAAAAAATTTAATATTACTTAATATAAATTTAAACCCCCGCAATACTTGAAATACAAAATGGTTTAGTTTATATTAATAAGTGTCTAAGGTGTAATGAAAATGGCAGAAAGTTCAGCATTTAATTTAACAGAATTGGCAAATGCTTGTTATATTGGAACGTCTAATCCTCGTGAAGATAAAATACAGGCAATAAAAATGCTTGAAAACAACTATTCAGAAGAACAACTTACAACCCTTTACATTTATTTTTTTAATCTTGAAACTGATTTTGAAATTCAAAAACACCTTATAAAACTTATTGATAAAATTAAACATCCGAATAGTTTTGATTTTTTTATTAATATTTTAATGATGAAAAATGATATTCAACACAGATTTGAAAGTGAAGAAAAACTTGTTCAAATTAGAGTTTTGGCAACAAAAGCTCTTGCAAATTTAAAAAATATGGAAGCTTTCAATATACTTTTATATTGTCTTAATTCAAAAGATGAAAACTACAAAGTTCGGCTTGCTTGTGCGGAAGCTATGGGAAAACTTGGTGACAAATATGCCGTAACTCCGCTTATAAATGTTGTATCTGATGATGATGAAAAATCAGTATATGTAAAGGAATCTGCCGTAAAAGCACTCGGAATGCTCGGAGATGAAAGAGCTGTTGATACTCTTGTAAATATCCTTGAATCAAAAAGAGGTTTGATAGATAAATTTACATATCTTAAAGAAAGAGCTATCGAATCTCTGTCAAAAATAACTACAACACCATCTCAAAAAGTTATTAAAGCCTTGAAAACAAATTTAATGGACGCATCATCACAGGTCAGAATCAGTGCCATTTCCGCACTGATGGACTTAAATCACCCCGACAGTGTTGAGCTTATAAAGTCAACATTATTTGATGAAGATTCTGAGGTTATTGAAAATGCGGTAGTTGCATTATATAATTTGACAGGTTGTGATATTTTGTTTGAAATTTTAAATGATGAAAAATATCCCCAATGTGCAAAAGATAAAGCAAGTGAAATATACAAAGAATATGAAAGTGATAATGACAATGACTTGTCGGATAACGGATAAAGAAAAAGATAAAAATAAAAAAACTGCAATAATACTGCTTTCCGGTGGTTTGGATTCTGCCGTAAGTATTGCAAAATCAAAAGCGGAAATTAAAAAAGGGATTATCTTTGATTACGGGCAAATTTCTTTCAAATATGAAAATGCTGCCGCAAAAAAATTAGCGGAACATTACGGCTTTGAACTTATTACTCTTAAACTTGATTGGTTAAAAAAAATAATTCATAACGGGCTTACTTCTCCGGATTTAGCATATAAAATAAACAATTTTTCCGATAAAAAGGAACTTGAAACATCAATGAAATCAGTATGGATTCCAAACAGAAACGCACTTTTTATAAATATTGCAGCCGCATTTTGTGAAGCGGAAAATATTGATTGCGTGATAATCGGAGCGAATAAAGAAGAAGGCGAAACCTTTAAAGATAATTCGGAAACTTTTATTAAAAAATGTAATGAATTACTTAAATTTTCAACAAATACTAATGTAAAGGTATTGGCACCTCTTATAAAACTTGATAAAAAAGAAATAATACAAGAAGCAATAAAGTTGAACGTGCCGTTAGAATACATATACAGCTGTTACTCAGGTTTAAAAAAACATTGCGGAAAATGTGAATCTTGTCTTCACCTTAAAAATGCATTGATATTGAATAAAAGAAAGGACTTGATAAAAAAGCTTTTTTAATCAAAAATGTATATATGAATACACTATTTTGTGAAGAAAATATAAAATATACAGGGAAAGAACTTTCTCCACATTGGATTTTAACTAATTTTAAGATGTATGGAGATTCGATTGTCAGTTTTGTCGGGGAAGTTGATGTCCCTATTGATAATATGGTAGATGTAGAGGACAGAATTAATAATGAGCCGATTTATGCAAAATCAATGCTCAATTTTATTATAGAGCATTTTGATTATTCAATTAAAGAAATTACAATGGCACAAATACTTTTTGTTCAGTCAATAAAAGAGGTCTTTCTCAATGATTATAATATCGATTTAAAAAGAAACGGAGATGACCTTTTTTATAACGGACGGAAATTAAGCGTTTCTATTGCCACAAAATCAATAGTCAGCGGTCTGATTCATACGGCACTTAATATTGATTGTACGGGAGCACCTGTTAGTGCAAGTGATATTAATGAAATCGGTATTAAAGATGTAAAAACTCTGGCACAAAAAATAATGAAGTGTTATAGTAATAATATAGAGAAAATTAATTATGCGACTACAAAAGTAAAAGGAGTATTTTAAATGTCGGAAGAAGAAATCTATACGGAAGATGAAAGAAAAGAGTTTAGAGTCCCCGAAAATTCATTTGGGAACTGGAAAAAACTTGTTTTGATTTTTATGACTACTTTTGTTGTTGTTGTAATATTTGCATCAATATTTTTCAGAGGCATATTTTCAAATGCCGATGTTAATATAGGGGAAAATCCTGTTGCTTCAATGAACCAAAGAGAAGATGAAGAAAACGAATTGAATATCAGAGCTCAAATCGACCAAAGATTAAAAATGATTCAAAACGAAGAAGAAATGCCGGGCGTTTCAGAGCGTGGCTATGAAACGGATGAAGAAATAGTCGAAAGATTAAGACGGGATGAATCAAAAAATAAATACAGTGAAGATGATTCAAAAACAGAAGAAAAGGAAACAGTTGAACATAAACAAGTTATGGAGCCTGTTTCTATACCGATAGAAACTCCGAAAACAGATTTGAATACAACTTCTAATACAGTTTCAAAAATCTATATAGGTCAGTATTCCGATATGCAAAAAGCGGTTGAAATGCAGGCTAATATTCTTAATTCGGGACTTAATATTACCCCGATTGTCAGAGAAGTTAACGGCTATTATACTTTACAGGTTGGTGTTTTTGCAAACTATGAATCTGCAAAAGCTGTTGCTGACCAAATCAATAATGCCGGATTCTCAGCTAAAATCGTGAGAGAAGTAAGATAATTTTACTATGAAAAATTTACAAGATATTAAAATACTTTATTCGGAAGAAGTTTTACAATCTAAAATTCAAGAGATTGCGAATAAAATAAATGAAAAACATAAAGGCGAAGAAATTTGTGCTATTTGTGTTTTGAAAGGTTCAACTCCGTTTTGTATGGATTTGATTAAAAGAATTAATCTCCCTTTGACGCTTGAATTTATAAGGGTTTCAACATACGACGGCGATTCTTCAACGGGAAAGGTTAATCACCTCGATATGACACTGCCGCCGTTAGATA
The DNA here is from genome assembly GCA_017444705.1 of bacterium. Taxonomy (GTDB): domain Bacteria; phylum Cyanobacteriota; class Vampirovibrionia; order Gastranaerophilales; family Gastranaerophilaceae; genus RGIG3525. The sequence goes on along the minus strand of JAFSWA010000061.1, from coordinate 2,306 downwards.
ACAAGAATGTTTTGATAGTTGAAGATATTGTTGATACAGGGTTTACTGCTGATTTTTTATTAAAGTCCATTAAACTCAAAAATAATACAAAATCACTTGAATTGGTTTCTCTTTTAAATAAAAAAATCGCAAGAAAAATCGATGTAAATATTGATTATTACGGGTTTGAAATTGATGACAAATTTGTAGTCGGCTATGGACTTGACTACAACGGATATTACAGAAATTTACCGTATATAGGCTATTTTTAAAAAAGCTCCGAATTTTAGGGCTTTTATTATATTGTAGTTATTATTTATCTTTTATTCCGTATTCAATTCCAATATCTGCAGCCGTTTCCAAAGCAGAACCTACAACAGGTATATAAGATAAAGCAGATGTTGCAACTGAAGCGGCATTTTTATATACACTATTCATAGATTTCTTTTGTCCGGGAAGTACAGTTTGTGTTTCATAATCAACAAGCGTATTTCCGATAGCCGCTATTGCCGGAGCTATAAAAGCTCCTGCAACAGGTATAAATGCACTCGCAATTGAAGCTACTGAAACAATACCTTTCATGACATTTTTTGCCCATCCGGACCATGAAGTCTTTTTGCCAAGATATTTTTTGGTTGTTGTCGAAGATGTTTTTGTTTCTAATTTACCTACATCCAATTCGTAGTCCTGAGTTGTATATTTAACATCGACATCTACATTTGTTTTGTCAATGCTATAACCGCTTCTTATGTTAATATTTCCGTCACCGTTATTTTCACTTGCATCAATATTAACCTTACCTTCATTTGAAGTAAGTTCAATATTATAATTACTGTTTCCGCTCATATTGATTGAAACATTATTTGCTCCGTTATAAGTGTAATAATCGGTTGTAGTAGTAGTTGTTGTTATTTTCTTTTCTTTGTGAAGATTTATAGTATCTTGTTTCTTATAATCCGTATCTTTTGTAGTAGTCGTTGTTTTTGCATAATACTTGGTAGTCTTCTTTCCGTACCATTTTTTCTTCTTTTTCTTAGTTATTTTTGTAGATTGAGATACCTCTGTCTTGGTAAGAAGATTGCCTTTTACGGCATCATAAACATTGTCATTTGAACTTATTCCGATTTTGTATTCTTTTCCGCTTTTGTATAATACCAATTTTGTATTTAAGTTATCATAATCAATATTTTCCAACATTTCTTTTTGGGCATCAGATAAATTATATTTTTTTGCGATTTTATCAATATTTGAATTTGCAGTAAGTTCTTCTTTAATTTCAACTTCCGTTGTCGTTCCGACATAAGAATCTTCATCTATCAATTTTTGAAAATCAAAATCGGTAAATTTACCGTCTTCCATAGCAAAATCCAAGGTTTCAATATCGTTGTAACCGTTACCGGTAATATTAATATTTATATCATCGCCCCAAAAGCCGATAGTATTATTATCAGCTTTGGAATTTACATTATAATTGTCACCAAAAAAGCCTAATGTCAGTTCACCGTCTGCTTTTTCAATATTGACATTATTTGCGGAAATTCTTACGTTATCGTTGCCTTGTCCTGTTGAAACATAGTTTTGTCCGCTGAAATTATTAACATTACCGCTGATGAAAACTATATCATCATCGCTTTCCGCACCACATTCAGGATGCACCATTCCGGCATCAACATAAAAATTCCCGTCAACTTTAAGATTTATAATATCGTTATCTTCTCTTGTTACGATTTTGGCATTTCCGCCAACATTAGCCTTAATTTTATCTTCTCCGCAAAACCCTGTATCAATTGATAAATTTTCGGAAACTGCAACATTTATATCTTGATTTCCGCAGCCTGTATCAATAGTAGAATTTTTTGCAGTAACTTTAATGTTTGAATGACCGTTGCCGGTATTAATTGCTACATTTGCATTGGTTTGAATTTGTGCTGTCTTACGACCGTTTTGCAGAGAATTAGTTATACCCATATTAGACTCTTTCTTAAAATCACATGTATATAAAGTTATTTATTGAAATAATATTTCAATAATATATAAAATATTTACAAAAGTTTACAATTAAGAACCCCGAAATTTTTACTTTTCGGGGTTCCGTTTTATTATTATGAGCTTAGCTTAGTCTCTATGAAAACCATACGTCATCTGCTTGATAGGTTTTTCCGTCAGTTGTTGTATAAGTTGATTTTTGTCTATGTTGGATATCTTCATCATCAAAATATACTGATAAGTATTTTGTATTTATTGTTTGAATATATCCGATTGCTTCAAGACTTGAGTTATTATTTTCTTATAATAAAACAAGATTTAATTTGACTTTTTTCAATGCT
>JAFSWA010000060.1 GCA_017444705.1 bacterium | reverse complement strand
TGTACATGTCAAGCAATTAGTTACATTTTTGTAAAAACTCTTTGGGAGTTAAACCATTTAAAGATGAATGAGGTCGATGTTCATTGTAATACACAATATACCCCAAAAGTTCTTCTTTTAAATCGTTAATATCATTGAATAATGAATCTTCTGTAAAATCTTCTTTTAATGTCTTCCAAAATCTTTCAATTTTACCGTTTGTTTGTGGTCTGTAAGGCTTTGCATAAAGATGTTTCATCTGCATTTCAATTAACAACCTTTCAAACGGATGATTTTCTTTATTCTTTGTATTTTTCCCACTTCCAAATTCAGCTTTTGCAAGACCTCTTACAATATTAGCAGCACCTCTTACAGTAGAACCCATACCTTTTTCACGGGTCGGAACAAGGCTTAATCCTATTTGAGCCATTCCAAGTGTTGCTTTCGGTACTTGACGTAACGCTCCGTATGTCATTCCCGCAACAAATCTGCACATTTTCTGAAATCCATTATCATCGGGTTTATAATTAGTATAATCTGAAAATAAATCATCTACTGATTGGGACCATTCTCTTAAAAAGTCCATAGCAGAAGCCTTTGATTTTTCACTTAAAAAAACTTCCCGAGTGCAGTCATGCTTTTTTTCTTTAATAATGAATGCACATTGTTAGCAGTACTGTATGCCCCGACTAATGCTCGATTTATTGAACCGCCCTTACCGCTATTATAAGCATCAACACTTTCTTTTACAAATTTTATGCCTCTTTTAGGCGAAAAATGGTCTTTTGTCCATTTCATAAAATTGGCTTCAATATAAACTGAACCGTAAGCAGGTTTACAAGTTTCTGTTACTTTATCCAGCTTTTCCCCCCAATATCCTTTAAAAGCACTCCAACTCATTTTCCTTGGATTCAAGGTAAAATAGTAATTCCCATATATTTAAATTCCCTTCTTATTTAATTCCTATTTAAATAAAATTTTTTTTATTGATAAATTGCAATTTTTTATATTTGTAACATTTTTTTACATAAAAAAAATAAATTTAATTTTTATATTACAATTAGTTTATGATGTTCAATGAAACAAAAACGCATGAGGTTACGGTTGACGTTGTTATCTTCACGATACAAGACGGCAGACTCAAAGTATTGCTTGTAAAACGTGCGTCCGAACCGTTTAAAGGAAGATGGGCAATCCCCGGAGGATTTATCAGATTATCTGAAAACCTTGACAGTGCGGCTTTGAGAATTTTGAAAGAAAAAACAGCAGTTCAAAATATTTATCTTGAACAGCTTTATACTTTTGGTGACCCTTTACGTTATCCGAATTCACGTGTCATTACATGTGCTTACTTTGCATTAATTCGTTCTGACGATTTAAAACTCGGATTTGACCAAGGAACACAAGTTACGGAAGTTGAATGGCATAAGGTTTATTCACTGCCTCAATTGGCTTTCGACCACAAAGAAATTATTGAATATTCTATCAAAAGAATGAGAGAAAGGCTCGAAATCAGTCCGATTGCGTTCCAACTTTTGCCCGAAAAATTCACCCTTACAGAATTGCAGCATTCTTATGAATTAATTTTGGCAAAAAAATTAGATAAAAGAAATTTCAGAAAAAAAATCATGTCACTTGATATGCTGAAAGAATTAGATGAATTTTCAAAATCAGGCTCAAAGCGTCCCGCAAGGCTTTATAAATTTGATGAAATTAACTTAAATTCAAAACGTGGACATTTCTTTTCGTAGATTATTAAATTTAATTTTCAAGAAACGAAAAATCTTCCCCTAATTCATCTTCAATCATTTTTATTAAAATGTGCGGTTTTATTTCCAATCCTTCTGCAATTCTCCATAAAGTTGAAATTTGCGGATCTTTTATCCCTTTTTCCGCAAGAGCAAAAGAAGTTTTTAATCTTGCCTGCACATATGCAAATCATAAACAAGTTGAGCCAAAACATTTGTTTAAAGCTATTTTGTTTTACAAAAATCAAAATGATGAAGCAATAAAGATATTGGATAATTTGGGTGCAAATTTCAGTAAATTTGAAGAAATTTTGTAATTCTTAAATTTTTCTAAACATAGGATGATGTAAAAAACTCAAAAAATGACAATTTTTTAAAGTTTTTAAGTCCGACATAATATGTGTAAAAATCAGGTCGTATGCGGAATGGCAAACAATATGATTTGAACCCGTTCACAAGAGTTTGCAGAAAAATTATAATTTTTCTGCAAACTCTATTGTTAAAATAGGATTATCGTAGTAAAATAAATGTATACGGATAATCAGGAGAAAAACATGTTTGAACGCTTTACGGAAAAGGCAATAAAGGCAATAATGCTCGGACAAGAGGAAGCTCGCCGTTTGGGGCATAATTTTGTCGGAACGGAACAGGTGCTTTTAGGACTTATTGGTGAGGGTACGGGTGTAGCGGCCAAAACCTTAAAGTCAATGGGTGTCAATTTAAAAGACGCAAGAGCCGAAGTTGAAAAAATTATCGGCAGAGGTTCGGGATTTGTTGCTGTTGATATACCTTTTACCCCGAGAGCAAAAAGAGTTTTGGGGCTTGCTTGGGATGAAGCAAGACAGTTAGGTCACAACTACATTGGAACAGAACATTTACTTTTGGCTTTAATAAGAGAGACAGAAGGTGTTGCGGCAAAAGTTTTGGATAACCTTGGAGTTGACTTAAATAAAGTAAGAAATTCGGTTATTAAAATGCTTGGCGAAACAAAGCCTATTGAATCTTCAACCGCTGCGGCGGCAACCGGTGCAACGGGAAGTAAAGCGAAAACTCCGAGTCTTGATGAGTTCGGTACGGATTTGACTTTGGCGGCTCAGGAACAAAGACTTGACCCTGTTGTCGGTCGTCAAAAAGAAATCGAAAGGGTAATTCAAATTTTGGCAAGACGTACCAAAAATAACCCCGTTTTGCTTGGTGAACCGGGTGTCGGAAAAACGGCAGTAGCGGAAGGTTTGGCGACAAAAATCGTAAACGGCGAAGTCCCCGATATTTTGGAGGGAAAAAAGGTTATCCAGCTTGATATGGGGCTTTTGATAGCAGGTACAAAATACCGTGGTGAATTTGAAGAACGTATGAAAAAAATAATGGATGAAATTCGTCAGGCAGGAAATATAATTTTGATTATTGATGAAATGCACACTCTTATCGGAGCAGGTGCGGCAGAAGGTGCGATTGACGCAGCTAATATTCTGAAACCGGCTCTTTCAAGAGGTGAAATTCAGGTTATCGGTGCAACAACTGCCGATGAATACAGAAAATATGTTGAAAAAGATGCGGCTCTTGAAAGACGTTTTCAGCCCGTTACTATTGATGAACCCTCTATTGATGATTCGATAGAAATCTTAAAAGGCTTAAAGCCGAAATATGAAGAGCATCACCAGTTAAAGATTTCCGATGCGGCAATTATTGCGGCGGTTCAGTTGTCAAGTAAATATATAAATGACAGATATTTGCCCGATAAAGCGATTGACGTTATTGATGAGGCAAGTTCAAGAGTTCGTCTGAACGTTACATCTTTGCCGCCTGAGGGCAAAGAATTGGAAAAAGAGCTTAAAGTAATTGTTAAACAAAAAGAGGACGCAATAAGAAATCAGGAATTTGAAACGGCGTCTGATTTGCGTGACCAAGAGGCTGAATTAAAAGATAAAATCCGTGATATGGCGAATAAATGGAGAGAAGAAAATGATGCAAATAAGCCCGTTGTTACGGCTGAACATATTGCGGAAGTCGTAAGTATTATGACGGGTATTCCCACAACCAAAATTACCGAGGGTGAATCCGAAAGACTTATGAAATTGGAAGATACACTCCACGCAAGAGTTATCGGGCAGCATGAAGCGGTTGTTTCAATATCAAAAGCAATAAGACGTGCAAGAGTCGGTTTAAAAAGCCCTAATCGTCCTGTCGGAAGTTTTATCTTTGCGGGTCCTACCGGTGTCGGTAAAACCGAATTGGCAAAAGCGTTAGCGGAAGCGGTATTTGGCTCTGAAGATGCCATGATAAGAGTTGATATGTCTGAATTTATGGAAAAACATTCAACCGCAAAATTAATCGGCTCGCCTCCGGGATATGTCGGATACGATGACGGCGGGCATTTGACCGAAAAAATCAGGAAAAAACCCTATTCGGTTATACTTTTTGATGAAATCGAAAAAGCACACCCCGATGTATTCAATATGATGTTGCAAATCCTTGATGACGGCAGATTAACGGATTCAAAGGGCAAAGTTATCGACTTTAAAAATACAATTATCATTATGACAAGTAACGTCGGTGCAAGTTTGATTACAACGACTTCAAAACTCGGTTTCTCAACGGCTGAGGATGCATCAAAAGACAAATACGATAAACTTAAAGATACCGTGAATGAAGAAATGAAAAAGACTTTCCGCCCCGAATTTCTCAACAGAATCGATGACATTATCGTATTCTCGCACTTGTCTAAACCCGAAATCAGACAGATTGCGGAATTGATGATGAAGGACTTATTGAAACGTCTTGAAGAACAGCAGATTAAGGTTGAAGTAACAGAAGAAGTCAAAGATTTCTTGGCTGAGGATGGTTATTCCGAGGCTTACGGTGCAAGACCTTTAAGACGTTTAATTCAATCTAAAATTGAGGACGGTTTGGCTGAAGAAATCTTGACAGGCGAATATAAAGCAGGTGATACAGTTATTTTGAAGATGGACGATAAAAAAATCAAATTTGAAAAAGCTCCTGCTCCAAAAAAGAGAGCCGCAAAGCACGAACAGTCGGAAGAAACAAAAGAGCCAGAAAACGCATAATTAAAACCTTGGATTGCTGCGTCGTGCTTACGCACTCCTCGCAATAACATATAACAAATAACAGGAGAAAATTATGTTTTTAAATTTTAAAGAAGCCTTTACTTTTATGTTTAAAGACGAAAAGTTTTGGCAAAAATATATTATTGGTACAGCATTAAATATTGTTCCATTAATTTTAATGACGTTCGCCTTTAATAAAATAATGACTCTAAATACTCAAAATCCCAATATCCAAGATGTTATTACGGCATTGGGTATGATGGGATTAACATTCATGGCATTCATTCCCATGTTATTTAGTATTGGTTACAGTATTAATTATGCAAATAAAAAAATTGTATTCGGCACTAACGAATTACCTCAATGGGGTGGCAGCTTCAAAATATTTTTTATTGACGGGTTAAAACTCATGGCGGGAACATTGCTTGTCAGTGCAGGCGGTTCTGCTATTTCAGCTTTGTTTCAAATAATTTTTGTTATTTTAGCTTTAATAATAGCAGCTTTATTTGCATTAATCTCTAAAACTGCCTTAGGAATAGCAATTATAGTTATGTTAATAATATATTTTATAATGTATTTATTGTTTTACATAGCATTTATTTTCTATATTTATCTTGCTATGTCCTCATTCTTTGTTGACAAAAAAATCTTATCCGTATTTAATATTAAAAGAATAAATTCTTTGAGGAAAGGTAATATTATAAATATAATTTTAATATTTTTAGTATCTCTTCCTATAATGATAATTTCAATCTTATTATTACTTATTGCTCCGTATATAAATTGTGTACTAATGATTTTTCTAAATTTCTATTTTATGTTAGTATTCTACAATTTACTATCACAATTTGTACAAATAGGAATCAAAAAAAATCAAAAGACCCTTGAAGCAAAAGAAGCGAAAGAAAACGCTTCCGATGCTCCATAGGAAAATCTATCGTAACATAAATTTACTTTTTATGACAAAGGTTGATTTTAGTTGTATGATTAATACAGTTATGGAAAAGACGGATACCTCAAATCATATAAAAAGTTATAACACAATGTTTCATACCGAAAAGAATGACAATATCGGTTTAGAGGCTTTAGTGGAAAAAAGTTCTGCTCCGGCTTCGCATAAAAGAATTGCCGATAATTACATGTTTATAAAAAAACTGTACGGAACATTAACAATTTACTCAAATATTACGGTTGAAGAGAAAAATTTACTTGCAAAATTCGACTTTGCTCCGCTCGAATATTCAACGGCTAATCAAATTAAGGAAGAAATTGAATTCTTGAAAAAATGGTCATCTTCTCATGATGATAACATGTCAAATACTGCTGACAGAATACTTGAAATCAGAGTTAAAGAGCTTAGAAATATAACTTCAAACCGTTATGTTTTCGTTACAAACGAAATTTATTCGGGTTTCAATACACTTGAACAATACCTTGAAGATATATCAAAATACAACGATTAACTTTATTTTAATCTTTTTGTTGTTTCTTTATCAAAAAACAGAAGCTTATCAGAGTTCAAACTCAGTTTAATATTCTGTTCAAAATTCGTA
>JAFSWA010000059.1 GCA_017444705.1 bacterium | reverse complement strand
AAGCTTCAAAAACTCATTAAAATCCGCATTAGTTGAAACTTTTGCCGCCAATTCCAATTCTTGTGCAGCCTCGTTGAACTCTTTTGAATATATCTCAGTATAATCAAGAGAAGTTAAACCGTCTTTACTCCTTACAACAACACTTCTTTGCGATAAGATTTTTTTGACTTCCTCAACCTTGCCGTTTTCAAGCATTTTAATCAGAATTTCATGAAATTCTTTCGGGTCTAAATCCTGCGGATAAACACCTTTTCCGTCTTTTGGAGAATTACCTTTGCATAGAGTTATCATATTAGATTGTCTGTCAATTGCACTCATTCCGTTTTGTGCATTAAAAAGAATTAACGCATTTTGTGCATCTTTATTACCATTTTGTGACTGAGAAATCAAATAATTTTTGAAAGGAATATTCTTTGGATTATCCTGTTTTAAATAAACATCGTTTAAAATATTTGCGGCTTTGGTAAGATGTACGAGTGCTTTTTTGTCCCCTTCTTCAAGATTATTAAATTCTGCCGCATCTTCTTTTAGTAAAGTAATGGGGCTTAAATATTCTTTTTGTACTCTTTTTTCCAACTCTTCGGAGCTTAATCCTAATTCAAAAATTTCTTTCATAATATTCATCCTGTTTATGTCACTAACGGCTTGCAACCTTGCAACCAAATCCATATTAACATTTTTTTGTGATTTTGTCGCTACATTTTTTGTATGAATATTGTCAGTCGATTTAAAGTTTACATAAAATTTAGGATTTATTTTTAAAGACATAAAATTCTCCTTTACTGATATAAAATCCGTAAAGGAGAATTTTTGCCATAAATTTTAAAGTAATTAATTTATGTATTTATGTACAATGTTACAGTAAAAACTTCTAAACATGTCATGCTGAACTTGTTTCAGCATCTTTTCAACATTTGAGGTCTGATAAGACCCTGAAACGAGTTCAGGGTGACATATTAAGGTAAATTTGCTGTAACATTATATATAATTACCTTAATTTATGTTAACCATCCTTTATTTGCATTTGCGGCATTCATATATTGTCGAATTCCTTCCGCAGGAAATAGCTCTTCAAGAAATTTTAAAAAATCCTGACCTTGTGTGTTCATTGCATAACGAAATTTGCCCTCCAAAAGTTGTGACTGAACATTCTTTAAAAACCCTTTATTGCCTGCACTCGTCTTTGCTGTTGTTGCAGATGTCGTTGCAGATGTTGTTGCGTCTACTCCCATAAAAATCTCCTCTTTTTACATAATACTCTCTTATATAATAATAAAGTGTTTTTACGAAAAAAAATTTACTTTAAAAAATACAAAAAAGGAAATATTTTTTAAAAAAGCTTATTATTGATTTTTAGCGAATTAATAATTTGTAATAATTATGGTTTATTTGTATATATTATCTGAGCTGTGTGTTCAAATTTTGGTTTTATTTTCGGATTTGTTATAAAAGTACAGTTATGAAGAAAAACATGGTGGTTATTATTTCCGTATATACAGCCAATACTGCTGTCTTTAACTATTATTCTCGGAATTTTTGCGGAAGAAAGAGCAGTATCTGTGGAAAGTCCCAATTTTTTGGCCCCTGTTATATGTATAAAGCCGTCAACAGCTTCAACAACTTCTTTTTCCCTGTTTGTGTACAAAACCGTGTTACCTATTTTATAAATAGCTCTTTTCGGGTTGAATTTGTAAATAATTGGCATAATACGCATGACAATATCCTTTATAATAACAATTATAAAATGCTAAAAATAATATTTATCTTGTTATAAAAGAATTGTTACATGTTATTTTATAGAGAATGTAACATTAGCTACTGCCGTAACTTTTTTCTCTATTGTTGAAGAGTCATTTATTCCTTCATCAGATACGGAATTTGAATCCGGTGCGGTGATTTGAAAAACACCCATTCTGACTTGTTTTATTTGTCCGACTTTGTTTCTGTTTGCTTTTAGCATTGAATTTGCACGAGCTTTCGCATCTTTTGTTGCCTCTTCAAGAAGTTGAATTTTCAATTCCGCAAGGTTTGAATACTGATATTCCGGATCGCTGTAACTGCTAATATTTATCCCTTTTTCCAAAAGCGTTTGCGATTCGGTTGATATTTCTTTTATTTTTTCCACATTGTTCGATTTTATTCTCATAGGCTGAGTATATTTGAATCCGATTGTTTCATCTGAGGAATATCCGTTCGGGTAGGTTTTGTAAATTTCATAACCCTCAGGAAGAAGTAATTCGATATCTTTTTCTTCAATACCTTTTGATTTTAAATATTCCTTAACTATGGGAATTTGCTTTTGAGTCATTTTATAGGCATCTGTTTTATTTGCCGCACGATTTGTTATGTTAAAACGCCATGACGCACTATCTGATGAAACAACTTTAAAGGCGGACCCTGTTACGGTAATTGCATTTTTTGATATATTATTTGTTACAACAACCGAACTGATTATTATCCCAAGTGCCAAACATATCCCTAATATTGAAAGTTGAAATTCTTTTATTTTCTCTAACATAATTACTCCTTTTATCTTTTATATAATTCTACTACGTATTTTTAAAAAAGCAATTAGTCTTAAATGTGAAATTTTGTAAAAAATTATTAAAAAAATAAAGATAAGTGTTGAAAAAATTTTTTATAATTTTTGTATAATATGAATTATGAAAATATTACCGTTAAGCAACAGAAATTTTTATACAGATAAAAGAGAGAAACCTCAAAATAAAGTATCTTTTGGCTCCGATACGGAAGAAGAAGTTGATAATACTTTGAATTTGTATTTAGAGGATATAAAAAAATATAAACGTATAAGCAGACAACGGGAAATAGAGCTTGCAAAAAAATTGCACGGAAATCCTCAGGAGATACAAGAAGCTCGTACGGCTTTAATTAATGCAAATCTGAGATTAGTTGTGAATAGGGCAAGAAAAAGAGCAGGTTACTCAAATGTACCAATTATTGATTTAATTCAAGAGGGTAATTTGGGTCTTTACAGGGCAACTATGGATTATAACAGTAAATATGCTTTTTCAACTCATGCAGTTTTTTGGATAGATGAATATATGAAAAAAGCAGAATATTCAAAATACAGTATTATAAAATTACCGCAGCACACAAATGCTTATTTGGGTAAATTAAATGCTGAAATAATGTCCCTGAGAGAAAAATTGGGTCGTACGCCGACTTTGTCTGAAATTAGTGCTAAAACAAAATTTACCGTCAAAACAATCAAATATCTTATGCAATTAGCAAACGGTACAGTTTCTTTGAATGATACAATTATTGATGAAAAAGGTAAAAAGAAAGAATTAATTGATACAATACCTTCTAATACTAAAAATCCTGCCGAACAAGCAAATAAAAAGAATATGGAAGATTTGTCCAAAAAATTATTAAGCTGTTTAAGTGAAACAACAAAACAACAAATGATTTATTATTTTGGGTTGTTTGATAATCCTCAGTTGACTTTAACTGAAATTGCACAAATGTATAAAATTTCTTATCAGGCAGTTCAAAACAAGATAAAAAATGCGATAATGAAAATAAAAACAAAAAATGCAAAACTTCTCTCAGAATTAAAAAAGGAAACTATCGGCGGCAATAGTTAGAATTTCCGCTATTTCCCCATTGCTAATTTTTTGCCGAATTCATAAGCTTTCTCTAAATCAATAGGAAACTGAGTATCTCTAATCTCAGCTTTATGGACTTCATCAAACATGTCGCAATCAAATTTTGAATAGTCATCAAATTGATAGGTGTCATATGCACAAAGTGTTTTAGCACTTCCATAAATGTAGCTTAAGTATTTTTGTGTAGGATTTAATATCTCAGGATACTCGAAAAACTCGGCACCCTCTTTTGTCACATTCATTGTGTAAATAATTCCTATATTAATGATTTTGTCCAACAATCGTTTTGTTAAACCGGTTGTTTCATCTTTCATGTATGAACTTGCAGCAAATAACATTCTTTCAATCAAATTTCTGAACATACCTGTTTGGTAAGAATAATATATCGGGCTGCCTATGATAACAGCATCGGCATTACGAACTTTTTCCAAAATAGGAGTTAATTCATCTTTATATGCACAAAGTCCGTTTGTGGTATTTCCTTTTCTTTTACATGCAAAGCAACTTATGCAGCCTTTATAGTTATAGTCAACCAAATCAAAATATTCAACCTCGGCACCCGCCTCTTTTGCCCCTTTTGCGGCTTCTTTTAACATCTTTGCCGTGTTTTTATTCTTCCTCGGACTCCCGTTTAATACTATAACTGTTCCCATAAATAATGCTCCTTTTTGTTAATTATAGCATATTTTCACTTTTTGGGAAATATCTATACATAAAAAAATGAATCGGTTTTTACCGATTCATTTTTAAATTTGTCCTTAAATTATCCTCTGATTTTTAATTTCTTAACCAAAGCTCTGTATTCTTCAAGGTTTCTGTCTTTAATGTAGCTTAAAAATCTCTTTCTTTTACCTACCATTTGAAGAAGTCCTCTTCTGCCTTGGAAATCTTTCGGATTAGATTTTAAGTGTTCAGTTAATTCGGTAATTTTTTCAGTCAGTAAAGCAACTTGAACTTCTGCCGAACCTGAATCTTTTGCATCTTTACCAAATTTTTTGATGATTTCACTTTTGTTTTTTAAATTGATTGACATATTTTTTCCCTTCTTATAACTCTTACTTTCGGTGGTGTAAGTTTTATAGTAAGAAAATCATAACAAATCAAGATTTAAAATCAAGTGGTACAACAATAAAGCTTTTACAATTAATAAAATTTGCCGAAATTATGCTTTGCACAGTATCTTCTTATATCATGTTTCAAATCGGAGAATAATATATACATGGCAATAATGTTAGGTACAGCCATAGCTAAAAGTCCGGCATCCGTAAAATCTACAATACTTTTCAAGTTCATCATTGACCCGATAACAATAATTACACAGAAAATCAGCTGATATGCAATTATTCCTTTTTTGTTTTCTCCAAACAAATATGTCCAGCCTTTTTGCCCGTAATATGCCCATGAAATTATTGTTGACAATGCAAACAGTATAATTACCGCAGCCAAAACATAAGGTGACCATGAAAATACTTTCTGAAAAGCATCAGAAGTTAATTCAACTCCCGAAATACCTGTTTGATAATTTTTATATGCCCCTGTTAAAATTATTGCCGCAGCTGATAAAGAACATAAACACGCAGTTAAAAAAGGTTCCATAAGAGATATAAACCCTTGTGAAACAGGCTCTTTTGTCTTAACGGTTGCATAAGCAATCGGTGCGGAACCGGTTCCAGCTTCGTTTGACTGAACAGAACGCCTTAAACCGATTATTATTGTCCCCGCAACACCGCCATATACAGCATCAGGAACAAAAGCTTGTTTTATTACGAGCCATATTGCATGCGGTATCTGTGAAAAATTCAATATTATAATAAACAGTGCTAATCCTACGTATAAAAAGCACATAAACGGTACAATCTTTGAAGTTACGTTTGCTATGCTTTTTATTCCGCCTACAATAACAAACCCGACAATTATTGCGATAATAAGTCCGAATAACCACGGATAATGAGAAAATATGCTGTTATCTCCGCCCGTAATATTAATCATCTGTTTTGTCGCCTGATTAACCTGTAACATATTACCGCCTCCTAATGCACCGGGAATAAGAAGTGCGGCAAATATTATTGCCAAAGGTTGACCTAACCATCTGAGATTTTTTCTTGTTAAGCCGTGAGAAATATAATACATCGGACCGCCTGATACAGAACCATCCTTGTTAAATCTTCTGAATTTTATCGCTAACGAAGCTTCCACAAATTTTAATGACATTCCTAAAAAAGCCCCGACAAACATCCAAAATGCCGCTCCCGGTCCGCCTATCGAAATTGCAATTGCAACTCCCGCAATACTTCCGATTCCTATTGTTCCCGATAATGCGGTAGCTAATGCCTGCAAGGATGAAACTTCACCGCTTCCCGTATTTTTAGAACCGTTAGGATTTGTGCATAAAAGCTTTGCGGCATGCCCGAATCCCCAAACGGCAATACCCTTTAAAAGTATTGTCATTACTATTCCGCCAATTAATATCCATAATATCGAAACAGGAATTTCTGTCCCAAAAGCCTTTATCGGATAAAAAACAACTTTTGAAAAAGCATCTGATACAGGTGCAAGATATTTATCAACAGATTCCCCAATATCAAATGCATATACGGAATTTGTAGAAATTAGTAAACAAAATACCGCCAATAAAAATCTCATCTGTAATCATTCCTTCCTTTATATTAAAGTTTATCATAAAAATAAAAAATATGAAATTCCCTTAAAATACAGTAGTAATCAAAATAAAAGCAATTGTTAAGAATTGTAAACATTTTTAAAAAATTTGAAATCTTGCCCTCGAAATATACTTTATATATATGTAAGATATAACAAAGAGGTTTCGAAAATGGCATTAGCTCAAAGAGATGCAATAGATGAAAAATTAACAGAAATGTACTTCGATAAAGTAACTGTTAATCTCGATGCTACAAGCAAACTCTCTCCTGATGAATTTTGGAATCAAATGCAAATGGTTGCATGTTCTTATAAAGCGTCAATGAATTTCCGTATTAAACGGTAATTATAAAGTATATGGAGTTTATGGAGTATTTTTAAAGCCTCAAGAATTAGTGTTCTTGAGCTTTTTTTTGGGCATAAAATGCCTTCATAGTTTTGTTATATTTCTCACCCCTTTCAGGGGATGATGTTTTTTCAATTGATAGTTTTTGGCATAAAATGCCTTTAACGTCTTGTTATTAAGGTGTGCCATTTATAATATTAAAAAGTCTTTGATGTTTTTTTGAAACGTCTGCCTTCAACTTCGTGGACATTTTCGATAGAAATAAATGCATTCGGGTCTATTTCTTTTACCAATGATTTTAAGTTATTGATTTCTAATCTTGCAACAACGCAGAATATAATTTTCTTTGGTGTTTGGGAATAACCGCCCATTGCATCTATATATGTAACGCTTGTATCCATATTCTTAATAATGCTGTTGCCGATTTCAAAGGCATAATCGGTAATAATTTGAACGGATTTTGAATCGTCAAAGCCTTCCAAGACCATATCAATAACTTTTGATGCCAAAAAGTAAGTTAAAATTGAAAGCATTGCCTTTTCTGCGGAATGAAACACAAATCCTGCTGCGGTGAAAATAAAAATGTTGAAAAACATTATTATTTGCCCGACAGAGAAACCGAGTTTTTTTGAAATGGTTATAGATAAAATTTCTGTTCCGTCAAGCGAGCCGCCTGCTCTTAAAACAAGTCCGACTCCAAGTCCTAAAATTGAACCTCCAAACACAGTAGCCAATAGAGGCTCTTTTGTAATCGGGTTCATGTGGAATAGCAAAACTGCTGACATAACCGTAATTGCATAAAGAGTTGAACAAACAAACCTTAAACCGAGTTTTTTAAATGCCAAAAATAAAAACGGCAGGTTCAAAACAAATGTAAAAATACCTATTTGAATAAACGGTATATGTTCAAGTTTTCCTGAAATGTAACTAAGCATTATTGAAACACCGACAATTCCGCCGTCAATAATTTGGTTTGGTGCCAAAAATATCTCAATACTGACTGCGGCGATTATTGCCCCCAGTGTCAATAGCGGTAAACTTTTAAAAAATGCTTTCATAACTTTATAATAATACATTTTTTAAAGAATTACAAACGGTAATTTTTGCTGATTTGCACTGCTAATTCTAATTTGTTATACTGCTATTATGAATTATCAGGATTTTTATAACAAATTTGAAGAAAAATATAAAAACAATTTTTATCTT
>JAFSWA010000058.1 GCA_017444705.1 bacterium | reverse complement strand
TAAGCATATTATTAATCGCTTTTTCATACATTGTCATAGCTTTTTTGAGCTTTGTACGGTTTTGAGATTCAATTTGTCTGCCTACAAGTGAGGGAATAGTAATCGCCGCAACTATGCCGAGAATGCTCAACGTAATTAGAGTTTCCGCTAAGGTAAATCCATATTTAAATCTTTTCATAATATACCACCTAAATTAATCATAACATGATTATTATAAACTATTTTTACAATATTTCAAGCCCTTTTATAAAAAAAATAATCATCATATTATTTATTTGGGGTGTTATATGGATAAAAATTTAGAACTGTTTGCTAAAAAATTGAGAAAAATACGAAAAAAACGAGGCTATACACTTGAAAAATTAGCCGAAATGGTAGAAGTTTCTCCAAATCACATTCAAAAAATTGAAGGTGCAAGAACAAATCCGTCCTTTCCTTTAATTTCCAAGTTAGCTTTTGCTTTAAATATTGAATTAAAAGAATTTTTCAATTTTGATGATTTACGCTCCAAAAATTATATAAAAGATGAATTTAATAAACTGTTAAAATATTCTGACGAATCTCACTTACAAATTTTATACAAAATACACCGTGATTTGATAAATTAAGTCTCGACCTCAATTTCCGACAGAGAGGCTACCGCAAAATCATTATATTCTTTTTGTTGAGTCTCGGTTACAACCCCTGTTGAAACATTTATGCAGGCTTTAATTCGAGAATTTTTTGCCATTAAAAAATCGTCATAAGTATCGCCGATACAGACTGTTTTTTCAGGCTCGACTTTTAATTTTGTCAATACCTTTTTAACAATATCCCCTGTTGTCTTTGGTTCTTTGGAATCTTCCGCTCCGAAAATACCTTTAAAATATTTATCTAATCCTCGCTTTTTTACTGTATGGATTGCATTTTCCCTGCTATCAGAAGTTATAACAATCATTTTACATTTTTTTTCGTGCAAATTTTCAATTAATCGAACCGCATCATCAATTGTTACGGTATATTCCTCCTGCTCTTTTAAAAATTCTTTCCCGACTGTTTGAAAAATATTTTCAATATCTTCAATCGAGGCTTCAATATTATGAGATAAAAGAAAATACAATAAAATTTCTTGTACTTTACCTCTTGCATATAATCCGACAGGACTGTCCGGCGGGAGTTTACATGTTTCCATATCATATCCCATAACTTCACAAAGCGGTTTATAAAAATCCTCTTTTAGTCCGAAATATCTTATAATTTCCTTTGCTCTAAGCTCGACAACCCTGCCCCAATATTTATGAATATCGATAAAAGTACCATCTTTGTCAAATATGACAAGTTCAATATTTTTCAATTTCCAATTTTTAGTTTTTAAATTAATCATTTGTTTATTTTGTAACCGATCTATCTAAATACCTTTTTAAATATTGCCCCGTATAGGAATTTTTACACTCAACTATTTTATCCCTGCTTCCGCTAAATACAATAGTCCCACCGTTATCACCGCCTTCGGGACCAAGGTCGATTATGTGGTCGCAAATTTTGATTAAATCAAGATTATGCTCAATAATCAAAATTGTGTTGCCCGCATCTGCAAGTCGGTTAAGGATTTTCGATAATTTATCCAAATCGTACCAATGCAGCCCTACTGAGGGTTCATCTAGCAGATAAAGGGTTTTGCCGGTTGAAATTTTATTAAGCTCTGCGGCCAATTTTATTCTCTGAGCTTCCCCGCCTGACAGTGTCGTCGCACTCTGTCCCAATTTTATATAATCAAGCCCGACATCATAAAGGGTTTGAAGTCTGCGTTTTATCTTCGGAATATTTGAGAAAAATTCCAATGCTTCACCGACACTCATGTCCAATACATCGGAAATATCTTTACCTTTATATTTAACTTCCAAAGTTTCACGATTATAACGTTTTCCTCCGCAAACCGCACATTTTACATAAACGTCCGACAGAAAATTCATTTCAATTCTTTTATACCCGTCACCGGAGCAGGCTTCGCAACGCCCGCCTTTTGTATTAAAACTAAAACGACCTTGTTTATAGCCTCTTGCTTTGGCCTCATTTGTCATTGCAAAAAGAGCTCTTATATGGTCAAATACACCTGTATATGTTGCGGGGTTTGACCTTGGTGTTCTTCCGATAGGCGATTGGTCAATATCTATAACCTTATCGATATTTTCAAATCCTAAAATCTCATCCACACCCTGTGGTTTTGGCAGATTTTTTGAAAATATGTATTTTGAATACTGATGAATCAAATCATTCATCAGAGTGGATTTTCCGCTGCCTGAAACACCGGTTATACCTACAATTTTCCCCAAAGGTATTTTTACATCAATATTTTTAAGGTTATTCAGATATGCATTTTTGACTTCTAAAAAAGCACCGTTACCCTCTCTTAACTTTTTGGGTAAGGGTATTTCCAATTCACCTTTAAGATATTTGCCGGTTATTGATTTTTTAGCTTTTTCAATATCTTCAACCGTTCCGTTTGCAATTATTTCACCGCCGTATATTCCGGCTTTTGGACCAATATCAACAATGTAATCGGCACTTCTTATTGTATCTTCATCGTGTTCAACAACAATAAGAGTATTACCCAAATTCCTCAGTTTAAACAGTGTGCTTATCAAACGGTCATTATCCCTCTGATGAAGTCCGATAGACGGTTCATCAAGTACGTATAAAACTCCGCTCAAACCGCTTCCTATTTGTGTTGCAAGTCTTATTCTCTGTGCCTCACCACCGGAAAGGGTTGCTGCCATTCTTGCCAAATCAAGGTATCCGAGTCCGACTTCTTTCATAAAGCTCAGTCTTGCCCTTATTTCATCAAGAATCTGTTTTGCTACGGACATTTTGTAATCATCAAGTTCAATATATAAACCTGATAAAAATTTGTGAGATTTTTCAATTGACATTTTGCAAAAATCAAAGATATTGACGCCGTTTATTTTAACTGCAAGAGCAAAAGGTTTTAGTCTTGCCCCTCCGCAGATTTTGCAAGGTATCATTGACATATATGGTAAAACTTCTTCCCTTGCTTCGTCAGTTGCCGCATTATCATATTTTTTCTTGTAGTAGTTTACTACTCCGGAAAATGGCGTAATTTTCGTATCATAGCCGTGACCTAAAAAACTCTGATACCTTAATTTGACTTTTTCGTCTTTTGTACCATAAAGAATAATACTTTTTGCTTCATCAGACAAATTTTCAAACGGAGTATCCATGCTGAAACCGTAGTGCTTTGCCACGCATTCTAAAATATCTTGATAATACGCTTTTCCGCCTTTGTTCCATGGGTAAATTGCACCTTCACGAAGAGATTTTTTCTTATCGGGAACAAGCAAATCCACATTAACTTCAAAGTGAAAGCCTAATCCGTTGCATGCCGGACAAGCACCGTAAGGCAGGTTAAAACTGAAAATACGGGGTGCTAATTCTTCAAAACTTATATTACAATGCGGACACGCTAACTTTTCAGAAAACAACAGTTTTTGTGAATTATCTGTTCCGATTTTGACCTCAACAAGTCCGTCAGCTTTTTCGAGTGCTGTTTGTACAGCCTCTGTTAGTCTGGATTGGATGTTTTCTTTTATGACAATTCTGTCAATTATCAATGATATATCGTGTTTTAAAGTTTTAGCAAGTTCAATTTCGTCTTCATCAAGGTTGTAAATTTTACCGTCAATTTCAACCCTCATAAAGCCCTCATCTTTAAATTCTTTAATAAGAGAGTTGTATTCACCTTTTTTCCCTCTGATTACCGGTGCTAAAACCTGAATTTTTGAGCCTTGCGGCAAAGCTAAAATTTTATCAACAATTTCGTCAATACTTTGAGGCTGAATTAAAGTTCCGCACTCAGGACAATAAGGCGTTCCGATTCTTGCGTATAAAAGCCTTAAATAATCGTAAATTTCAGTAACCGTACCAACTGTCGAACGAGGATTGTTACTCGTTGACTTTTGGTCAATCGCAATAGCGGGAGAAAGCCCGTCAATATAATCAACTTTTGGCTTATCTAATTGTCCCAAAAATTGTCTTGCATAAGTTGAAAGGCTTTCCACATAACGTCTTTGTCCCTCTGCAAAAATTGTATCAAAAGCAAGAGAACTTTTCCCCGAACCGGAAACTCCCGTAAATACAACAAGCTGATTTTTGGGAATTTCCAAATCAACTCCCTTTAAATTATTCTCCGATGCATTCTGAATTTTTATCTTATCTTCCATAACAAAATTTTACCATGATATTTTTTCAAAATAAAATTTAAACAAATAAAAATAAATTTTAAATTTTGAGGAGTTTGTAAAGTTTTGTAAATTTTACTCGAAATTTGCAAAAAAAACTTAAAGATTTTTGAAAAACTGCCGAATATAAATATATATAAGTAAAGGGGTGCTATGAGCCTAAATATCAACACAAACTTATTAAATACACTGCAAAATTTTTACGATTCTCAAAAGGGAACCGGTAATAGGTTTACGGGTTCAGACGAAAGTTTGGGTGCGATTATTTCCGCTTACGGACTATCAGGCGTAACTGATGTTTATTTGGATGACGGAAATTTAAGTAAATCCATAATTGAATCAGGAGTTAAGGTTACGGTATCTTCATTAAATTCTGCAACGTTTAGTTATAAAATTGACGAGGAAACAAACAAAATTATTATTTTCGGAAATAATTTGACTATTACGGTTGATGAAGAAAATAGTGATATGATTGAAGTTGTAGGTATTTCAAATGAAATTAACGCAACCTCAAAAGACGATAATATATCAGTTATAGGTTTTGATAACAAATTAAATACCGGCGACGGTAATGATTCTGTTGTTGTTTTCGGTGAGGATAATATTCTTAAAGATACTGAAAACAATATATTTGCAGGTGTTGGCGGTCAGTATTTAATAGTTGATGACAAAGAATTTTTAGCATATTTGAACGATAAAGATATTTCTGAAAATACTTCTTTGGTAGTTGAAAAAACTACCGACGGTTTAAGGTTTAGCGGCGATAATATGAAAATTGTTGCCCAAAGTGATACTGATGATAACATTGAATTGGTCGGAAATAATAATTATCTTGATACAAGTGCAGGTGCGGATAATATATACGTAACAGGTAAGGATAACGTCATTGTTACAGGTGTTGATGGTCAAATTGATACGGTTAAAGTAAACGGAAGCGGAAATGAAATTGTCAGCACTGATGAAGATAAAATTATCTATGAGGAAAACTCAGGTTATGTAACTATTACTACTGATGACAAATCACAGCACTATGTAACAATAAAAGATTCATTGGGTAATTCACATGAATATCTCATAGAAAGAAATAGTGATAACTTTTCGACTATTGAAATATCCTATGAAATAAACGAAAAAGATGAGGTAATATTTACCGGAAATAACGCAAAAATAATTGTGCAGAGCGATGATGATGAAAATCGTTCAGACAAAATAATTTTAATCGGCGATAACAATTATATTGATACGAATGTCGGAGATGATGAAGTTACTGTTTCCGGCAGCGGGAATATGGTTATTACAGGCGAAGGAACTGACAATATTTATATTGGCGGTGAAAATAATCAAGTTATCGGTGATAAAGATGATAAAGTTTACTATAATTCAACTTCCGGTTCGGTAATTCTTGCACCCGAAGATGAATCAATGCATTTTATAAATGTCAAAGATTATTCCTATCTTGTTCAAAGAAATACCGATAAACAAGAAAATGTTACTTTCTCGTATAATATTACAGGTTCGGGGGTTTTTGAATTTGAGGGTGATTATTTCAAAATTACCCAGCAAAATGACGGAGTAGAGGATAAAGTTAAAATTACCGGTAATTACAACTACGTTGATACAGGCGACAGTAATGACAGAATTGATGTAATCGGTAATAATAATATTGTTCATGCAGGTGAGGGCGATGATAATATTGCCATAAGCGGAAATAATAACGAAGCTTATGGTGATAAGGGTCTTGACGGTATCGCTGTTGACGGAGAGAATAATATTAAAGACGGTTTTGAATATGAAGATAAAATTATTACATTAAATGACAGTAATAAAAATATTAAAATCGATTTAGACGGAAAAAATTATACTTTTGACAGAACCAAAACAGCAGAAGAAGCTGAAAAAGAAGTCAGAATCATTGTCCGAAATCGTGGCGGAGTTGTGACTATTGAGGCTGACGATGTTGTTGTTACGGCAGGCGACAGTCAAGAGGACATAATCAACTTTATAGGGAACAATTCAAAAATCTTTACCCGTGATAAAAATGATACGATTAACGTTTTAGGCGATAACAATTATGTTGACGGTTGGACAGGAGATGACAACATAACAGTAACCGGTCGTAAAAACAGAGTTTACGGCTTTTTGGGTGATGATAACATAGTTGTAAACGAAAGAGAAAGTACTGATGATGAAATTATTGAAGAATTTGTAAATGTAGCTGATAAAGATAGCGACGGAAATACTCTTACCGACAGTGAAAAGCTTGAAATAGCAAAAGAAAAAGCAATATCAAACGGTGCAAACTATGTAAACGGTGAATTTGATACGGATAAAATAAATTCATCTTATTACACTGATATTGACAGTGTTGAAATCTATACTTCATTGGCAAATCAAATTAAAATGGATTTGAATGAGTCAGAAAGACAAATTCTTGTTGACGGGAAAAAATACACAATAACAAATTATATTACTTATGACAGTAATAATCCGTTTAAAATTCCGAGAACAATAAGTTATGAAATACAGGAATACACCGATAAAAACGGCGAAGTTAAAAAACAACTCGTTATAAAGGGTGATTATATAAAAGTTGAAGCTGAGGACGGACAAGAAGATGCTGTTACCGTAATCGGAGAAAAAAATTATATCGATTTGAAAGATGAAATGGATTATCTTGAAGTGAAAGGTAAATATAATATGATATTTACCGGTTTGGGTGATGATACACTCAAGGTTTCAGGAGATGAAAATACTATTTCCGGCGGTAAAGGATATGATAAAATGTATATTTCCGGCAGCAATTCAGTATGGAATGATATAGAAGAAGTCTATGGCGAATATGATACAAAAGATACTTTAACAAATAAAGAACGTGAAAAAACTATCATAATCGGTGACGGACTTGAATATACAATAAAAGCCAATGTCGATGATGACGAAGAATTAGAGAAAAATATCTCTTTCACATATTCATACAAAGATGGTGTTTTGAGTATAAGCGGAGATAAAATCCATGTAATTGCAAAAGACGGACAGACAGATAATGTCAAACTTTCCGGTAATGACTGCGTAATTGAACTCGGCGACGGAAATGATATTATTGAAGCAAAAGGTGCGAGAAATGACATCTATGGCGGAAAAGGTGATGATATAATAAAAATCTATGGCGATAGTTTTAAAGTATTTGGTAATGACGGTGATGATGAAATTGAAGCCGCTGCTTATAATTCAAAAATCTATGCAAATGATGAAAAATCCTCTAAATCGGGAAATGATAAATTAACCCTCTTTGGCGGGAAAAATAATACATATTCGGGTTTTGCCAAAGCTAACGTCGCAAAAGACGGTTCAAAAGGTATAATTGTAATAAATCCCGAAAATGAAACCGGCAAGATTAAATATACAAATATTGACGGTAAAGAGGTTGTAATTAATGTAGAATCAATTATTCAATCTCCCGAAGAGCTTGCGGATGAAATTTTTGTAGAATACGAAGTCCAAGATATTTTAGATGAAAACGGTAATATTACTGATAAAAAACTTATAATTAAAGGTTCATCAATTTCCGTAAATTTGACAAACAAATCAGACAAGTCAATCAATGCAAAAATTGAGGGTTCTAATATCAGATTCCAAACTTTCAGCGGTTCTGACAAAGGTGAAGTTGAAGGAAATAACAATGAAATTTATGTAGGAGAAGGTATTGACGGAAAAGCTGACGGTGAAAATACCGTAATTGTAAACGGTAATTCTAATAAAGTTTATGGCGGACAAAATATTGATACTTTCAATGTAAACGGAAATTATAACAAAATATACGGCGGCGGGTCGGAAGATATTTTGAACCTCGTCGGCGAAAATAACACGTATCAAGTTTCCCCGAAAGATTTTAAAGAAGCCGGAAGTCTTGTTATAACAAATAGTAACCAGCCTCAATATCTTGTAATAAATGGTGATTCACAAAAAGAAGACAGAATTTATAAAATCAGCCTTTATAATATTGAAAAAGCAAACCTTGAAACCGCAAAAGTCGAATTAAAATACTACATTGACTCAGAAGGCTACATTAATTTTGAAGCAGATTATTTGAAAATAGAAGTTATAGATAATCTTACAACTCAGGTTACCGACGAAATAACAACTGATAACAGAGATAATATAAGACTAATCGGAAATAATTGTTATCTCTCCGGCGGAAACGGAAGTGATATTATTCTTGTAAAAGGTAATAACAATATTATTGACGGCTGGTACGGAGATGATTCGATAATCGTTGAAGAAGGTAATTATAACGAAATAAGAGGTTTTGACGGAAACGATAAAATTACGATAACAAAAGGTAACAAAAACATCGTAAACGGTGAAAAC
>JAFSWA010000057.1 GCA_017444705.1 bacterium | reverse complement strand
CAAAATGTTTCGGTAAGTGTATGTTTTGGGTGGTCGGTGCGATTATAAGTCTGTAATTATCCTTTTTTGTTTCCACAAAGTGTTTGTAAATCCAGCCTTTTGAACTCTCGGGGTTTGTATGAGCAAAAAATCTGTATTGAAAATTTTTCCATTCCTCTTTCGGTGCTTTTCTCAAACGTGCAAGAAGCTGTTTGAATGCCGAATGACTGATTTGAGATGCTTCTTCAACCTCAACCCAATGAAGATTAAGCGACTTAATCTTTTCAGAGTCCTCCAAACCTTTAAAATAAATAATTGAGCCGTTTTTAAATTGAAGCTTTTTGTCTGTTTTATTATAAGTATAGTGTTTTTCGGGAATAAAACCCATTAAATCAAGGTGATTAAAGTAATCAACTATTGTTGTATTTTTAAGTAATTCATATTCATTAGCCCCGACAAGCCCGACACAGCAAGGATATTTCATAGCCAGTAAAATCCCTAAAAGGGAACCGGCCCAGGTTTTGCCTGAGCCGTAGCCGCCTTGATAAATAGCGACATCAAGATTATGATTGTGCGGAATGTTTAAAAATTCTTCCTGAGCTTTTAAAAGTTCGTATTTAACCATTTATATATTCAAATCCTTATCAGTTTTAATTGTGTTAATTTGAGGCATATCGTTATCCTCAATCGTTTCATCCATCCCAAGGGCAAGCCGCTGCCCTTTTTGAGCTTTTGATATGCAATTGCATATTGAATCCATCGCCTGTGGTTTTGCTTTCTTTTCGGTCGTTTCGGGGTTATTAAAATCGTCAAGATAATCTCCCATAATTTTTTCAACCAAAAGCAGAGCAAAATCGTAAAGCGTTAGGTGTTTTTTATTGTATTTTTCTTTTTCATTGTTGTTGCTCATATTCGATTAATATTTCTCTTATTATAAACAACTCGCGATAATGGTTGCAGCAGCACTTATTGCGGGACCTATCATAGATGTCCAGCTTGAACCGCCCGAACCGCCTGAAAGACCGTTTAAATTATATGAATTAATAGCTGACGAGTCTTTATTGTTTTGATTTAAAGTATTTAACCCGTAATTTGCATTATTTTTGTAATGATTCATGTAAAAGTTAATTAATGACTGTGAATCAGACAGAGAATTTGCAAGTTGTTGGGTATTAAAATCGGCAATTTTCGAGGTCTGATTAGCTTGCAGGTTATTCGCCAAATCGTTTACCAAAGAAGAATGAAGCATATTTCTTTGAGATAAAGGATTAATAATGTTATTCTCAAATGCCTGATTTGACTGAGAATTTAACGATTTTGTAAAAGCCTGTGTCCTTGCTTTTGAAACAGGGTCATCCAATGACGGATTAGCAAGCCTTTGGTATAATTGCGGAACAGCATTTTCAATAATTTTGTTTTGCTTTGTCAAAAACGGATTTAGGGTGTAAAATGACCCGAGTCCGTTAGAAACTGCTGTTGCATAAGGGTTTGATGATGTAACCGTAGCATAAGACGGTTTTGTTGCTGTTGTTGATGTGTTTCCCATAATTTTCTCCTTTTTGTAGTATGTAATTAATAATAAATTTTTCCGCATAAGGGAATTTTGTTTTAATAAACATTTACGGATTTTGTCAAAAATTTTTGTATTCGGTTTTAGAACTAATATGATTAAACTTTTGCAACTCAGATGTTACAGAAATTACAGCCCTTTAAATGTATTTAATATAACTAAAAGAGGGCAGCAAAGTAATATGTATAAAATAGTTTTGGGAAGGAAAAGAAAAATCGGCTCTTTTAAATTATCAAAAAACGGTTTTATCAGTAGTCTTGTGATTAAAAGAAAATTTCGAAAGAAAAAAACATGTATTGATGCCCTTTTGACACTTTATGAATTTGTTATAAAAAAAGCGAAAGAAAAAGGGATTGATTGTTTGTATTTTACAGGACATTCAAAGAACCCGAATAATGTTGTAAGATTGTATTCGAAAGTTGCAAGTGCTTTTGCTGATGGCGAAACAAATACTTTTTTGCTGCCTGTAAACAATAAAGGACAAGAGATTTTAGATAGTTTTAAAAATCCGATTGGCTTACCTGAACCTAAGATTGATGAAGAAGTCATGTCATTAATAACCAAAATGAAAACTAAATTAAACAGATAAATGCAATTTTAAACCCTATTCGGGAATAAATTCATAATTTTGTTCGACGGGTATATTTTGTTTTTGTTGTTGGTTTTGTTGATTTTGCTGATTTTTATTTGACTGATTTTGTTTTCTTTTGTTATTCGACTGCCATAAATCAAACAAGGCTTCCCCCGCCTCAAGCAATTGCCCTATATCTATTCCGAAACCGTTTGAACTGTTATTATTGTAATTTGATGTTGAATAAAAAACAGGGTTCGGCGAATATATGGGGACGTTTTCCAATTTAACATTCAAAGGCTCAAATTCGGGCAAATTTTCATACTTAACCTGCGGAATAGGAATATTATTGTTTGACAATTTAGAAGTTGTACTATTTGTCATATTTTGTAAAATGTTATTTTGATTATTATTAGTCATACCAAATATATTTGGTTGTTGCGGTGTTGTTTCAGTCATTTGGGTTAAATTATTGTTTTGATAATT